>NZ_NHBI01000015.1:0-38193 GCF_002167505.1 Sulfitobacter sp. TMED3
AGAATAACATGGCATCTGGTGTAAAACCCCGCGTCAAAGTCCCCAAGTCAGCAGCGGCTGGCGAAACCATCACGATCAAGACCCTGATCAGCCACAAGATGGAATCCGGCCAGCGCAAGGACGGGGACGGCAACACGATCCCGCGGTCGATCATCAACCGTTTCACCTGCGATTTTAACGGCGAGAATGTGATCGATGTCGCGCTGGAGCCCGCGATCTCGACCAACCCGTATTTCGAATTCGACGCTACCGTGCCCGAAGCGGGGACATTCACCTTCACGTGGTATGACGATGACGGCGATGTCTACGAGGAAACCAAAGACATCGCGATCGGCTAAGCGTCTGCATCCTTGGGAGGAACAGGAATGAGCAATTTCACAAAAGGTCTGGGCGCGTGCCTTGCTGCGGCGTTGATGTCGACGGGGGCCTTCGCCGATCCCGCGGATGATACGCTGGTGATCAACGGAGAGATCGACATCGTGACCCGCACTGAAGCCCCCGCGCATATGGCGGACTCGTTGGACGAGGTTATGTCGGGCTGGCTTTTCCGCGGTGCCGAGACCCGCGCGATGCAGGCCGATGATTTCGACAACGCGGGCATGATTTTTGTGGAACAGGCCGAAGATGTCTGGAACACCGCCGACGGGTCAGAGGGGAAGTCCTGCGCGGATTGTCACGGGGCCTCGGCCGAGATGGCAGGCGTGCGTCCGGTCTATCCGAAGTATGTCGAATCCGCGGGCGAGGTGCGCACGCTGGAAATGCAGATCAACGATTGCCGCGAGAACCGCATGGGGGCGGAAAAGTGGAAATACACTGGCGGCGACATGGTGAACATGACGGCGCTGATCGCCTCTGTCTCGCGAGGGATGCCGGTGAACATCGCCATCGACGGTCCGGCACAATCCACATGGGAGCAGGGCAAAGAGATCTACTATACCCGTTTNGGCCAGCTTGAACTGTCCTGNGCCAATTGCCACGANGACAATTATGGCAACATGATCCGTGCCGACCACCTGAGCCANGGCCAGATCAACGGNTTCCCGACNTACCGTCTGAAAAACACCAAGCTGAANGCGGTGCAGGCCCGTTTCAAAGGCTGTGTTCGCGACACCCGTGCCGAGACCTTTGCCCCCGGCAGCCCCGAGTTTGTCGCACTAGAACTTTACGTCGGCTCGCGCGGGAACGGGCTGTCGGTCGAAGGGCCATCTGTCCGGAACTGACCTGAAAAGACCCGTCTCGCCGATGCGAGGCGGGTCTTTCCATCACATTGTTATTCAAATATGCGCATATGAATTGCGCGTCGAAAAGGCCAACCTATGATCTCTCGTCGTGATTTCCTTCAGGCCAGCATGGCTGCAACGGCTTTGTATGGTGCGTCGTCCTTTGGCAACTGGGGCAAGCTNGCCGCGCAGCAGGCGTTGACGCAGGACAAATTGCTTGAATTCGACACCTTCGGNAANGTCAGCCTGATCCATGTGACCGACATNCACGCGCAGTTGAAACCGATCTATTTCCGCGAACCTTCGGTCAACATCGGTGTGGGCGAGAACCGCGGGAAGGTGCCGCATCTGACCGGCGCGGATTTCCGCAAGCTTTACGGGATCGCGGACGGCAGCCCCTCGGCNTATGCGCTGACCTATAACGATTTTTCGGCGCTGGCGCAGGGCTATGGCAAGATGGGCGGTCTGGACCGTGTGGCGAGTGTGATCAACCAGATCCGCGCGGACCGGCCNGATGCGCTGCTGCTGGATGGCGGCGACACCTGGCACGGCAGCTACACCTGCTACCACACGCAAGGTCAGGANATGGTCAACGTGATGAANGCGCTCAAGCCTGACGCGATGACCTTTCACTGGGAATTCACGCTCGGCTCTGACCGCGTGGCAGAGATCGTCGAGGGGCTGCCCTTTGCCGCCCTGGGGCAGAACATCTTTGACGCCGAATGGGACGAACCGACAGAGCTTTTCCCGCCCTACAAGTTCTACGAGACAGGCGGCGTTAAAGTCGCGGTGATCGGGCAGGCTTTCCCCTATATGCCGATNGCCAACCCCGGCTGGATGTTCCCCGAATACTCGTTCGGTATCCGCGACGAGCGTATGCAGGAAATGGTGGACGAGGTCCGCGCCAAAGGGGCCGAACTGGTCGTCTGCCTGAGCCACAACGGCTTTGATGTGGACAANCAGATGGCGGGCGTGGTGACGGGGATCGACGTGATCCTGTCGGGTCACACCCATGACGCGCTGCCCGAGCCTGTGCTGGTGGGCGAGACGATCATCGTCGCCTCGGGGTCGAACGGCAAATTCGTCAGCCGCGTCGATCTGGACGTGCGCAACGGGCGCATGATGGGGTTCCGACANAAGCTGATCCCGATCTTNTCNGACGTNATTGCGCCTGATCCGNCGATGACCGCGCTGATCGACGNACANCGCGCGCCATACCTTGACCAGCTGACAGAGGTGATCGGCACCACCGCCGAAGACACGCTGCTGTACCGGCGCGGCAATTTCAACGGCANCTGGGATGACCTGATCTGCGACGCGCTGCTGTCCGAGCGCGAGGCNGATATCGCGCTGAGCCCCGGTGTGCGGTGGGGGCCGTCGATCCTGCCGGGGCAGGACATCACGCGCGAGGATATCTGGAACGTNACCTCNATGACCTACCCCGAAGCCTACCGGACCGAGATGACNGGTGAATTCCTGCATGTCGTGCTGGAAGANGTGGCCGACAACCTGTTCAACCCCAATCCCTATTACCAGCAGGGCGGTGACATGGTGCGCACAGGCGGGCTGGGCTACCGCATTGACGTGACCCAGCCGCAAGGCAGCCGCATCACTGAANTGACCTTGCTGAAAACCGGGGAACGTATCGATCCGGCCAANACGTATCAGGTTGCAGGCTGGGCCAGCGTGAACGAAGGCACCGAGGGCCCCGCGATCTGGGACGTGGTCGAAAGCCACATCCGCAAGCAGGGCAGCGTGTCGCTGGACCCCAACACCAGCGTCATCGTCAAGGGCGCGTAACAGGGCAGCATGAAAGCCAAGGCCATGGCACCACGGGAAGACAGCGAACAGACGGGCCTTCTTGCGTGGCGCGCCGACTGCTGGACGAGGGGCGATGGCGGCCCGTAGCGCTGCCGCGCACTCGCCCGTCCCTTGATCGTTGAGCNGCAACCCTGGGCGCAGGGCTTGGGCGATGGGGTNGATGTCACGCCCTACGGTCTGCCGATCCGGTTTGAGCAGGACGTGGTGCGGCGCAATGTGCCTTGGCTGACGGCGGATACCATCAGTTCGATCAACTTCACCCCGATCCACGCGCTGGACGGTACGATCACCCCGCAGGGCTGCGCCTTTGAGCGGCATCACTCGGGCGCGATCGAACTGTCGAANCAGGATTACCGCCTGATGGTGAACGGNNTGGTNGACCGNCCGCTGGTGTTCACCTACGCCGATCTGGAGCGTTTCCCGCGCGAAAATCATGTGTATTTCTGCGAATGTGCGGCCAATTCGGGTATGGAATGGGCGGGCGCGCAGTTGAACGGGGCACAGTTCACCCATGGCATGATCCACAATATGGAATACACCGGCGTGCCCCTGCGGTTGCTGCTAGAGGAAGCCGGCTATGACCCTGCGGGCAAATGGGTCTATGTCGAGGGCGCCGATGCGTCGTCGAACGGGCGGTCGATCCCGATGGAGAAGGCGCTCGACGATGTGCTTGTCGCNTTCAANGCGAATGGCGAGGCGCTGCGCAAGGAACANGGCTACCCCGTGCGGCTNGTCGTGCCGGGGTGGGAGGGCAACCTCTGGGTCAAATGGCTCCGCCGGATAGAGGTCACGGACGCGCCCGTCGANAGCCGCGAGGAAACGTCGAAATACACCGATACGCTGGCCGATGGCACCNGCCGCAAATGGACGTGGGCGATGGANGCAAAATCCGTCATCACCGCACCAAGCCCGCAAGCGCCGGTGCCCCATGGGGCGGGGCCTTTGGTGATCACCGGGCTGGCATGGTCAGGGCGCGGTGCGATCACCCGCGTGGATGTGTCGACGGATGGTGGNGCAAGNTGGCAAACCGCGCGACTGGCCCAAAAGNGCACGCCGATGNCGCTCANCCGCTTTTANCTCGANGTGCAGTGGGACGGCACAGAGATGNTGCTGCAATCNCGNGCGATGGATGNCACGGGCTATGTCCAGCCGACGAAAACGCAACTGCGCNCGGTGCGGGGGCTGAACTCTGTCTACCANAACAACGGCATCCANACATGGTGGCTGCACGCGGACGGGAGCGTTGAAAATGTCGAAGTTTCTTAACACCATTGCNGCNTGNGTCATCGCCACGGNCACGGCTTTGCCCNTGGCGGCGGCCCCCTNCGGTCTGGGCCGCGCCGCGCTGCCGGAAGAGATCGCNGCCTGGGATGTGGACGTGNTGCCCGATGGGCGCGGTCTGCCCGAGGGGCAGGGCGATGTGCTGACGGGCGAAGCGATNTTTACCGANAAATGCGCCGCCTGCCACGGGGACTTTGCCGAAGGCCGCGGGAACTGGCCTGCGCTGGCGGGCGGGCAGGACACGCTGGCGGATGCCGATCCGGTCAAGACGGTCGGGTCCTATTGGCCGCATNTGTCNACAAGCTTNGANTATATCCNCCGATNNATGCCCTATGGCGATGCGGGAACGCTGACGGCGGATGAGGCCTATGCCATCGTGGCGTATATCCTGTATTCCAACGATCTGGTGGCAGAGGAATTTACCCTGTCCAAANANAACTTCGCCNCGGTCCGGATGCCNAATGCNGACGGTTTCCTNCGCGATGATCGCGACACTANGGAATTGCCGNGCTGGCAGGTTGCGCCGTGTATGGAGGACTGCAAGGAAAGCGTGAANGTNACCATGCGCGCGCTGTCGCTGGATGTGACACCCAAGGACGCCGCCCCCGCGACTGTGCCGCAAGAAACGCCCGTTGCNNATGTCGAGCAAGTGTCAGAGCCTGCTGCCGACCCCGCCTTGCTCGCCGATGGAGAGTTGGTGTTCCGCAAATGCAAAGCCTGCCATCAGCTNGGCAAACGCGCCAAAAACCGCGCGGGCCCGGTCCTGAACGGGATCGTCGGTGCGCCTGCCGGTGGGGTCGAGGGGTTCAAATACTCGCGCGCCCTGATGGCGCAGGCAGAGGATGGNCTNATCTGGACACCCNAGACGCTGGACGCCTTTCTGNCATCACCGCGNAGCTTCATGAAGGGCACCAAGATGGGGTTTTCCGGCTTGAAAAGCGATGCCGAGATCAAGGCGGTGATCGCNTATCTCAACAGCTTTCCGGCCCCGTGACGNNGCGCATGATTGGCGACGNGCGGCNAGGGTGNTAGGATAGGCCCGCGCCCGTTTGTGAAAGGACAAGGATGANACCGTTACAGATTGCNGCAGCACTTTGCCTTTGTGCCGCGCCGCTCGCCGCTCAGGATCAGGCCGTGACCTATGCCTACGACGGTAGCTTTGACGATGCGACCTTCGCGGTCGAGAACGCGATTGTCGGCAAGGGGCTGGTGATCGACCACGTCAGCCACACGGGCGAGATGCTGGCCCGTACCGCCAGCGACGTCGGCAGCGATGTCGAGATCTTTCGCGCGGCAGACGTGTTTCTGTTCTGCTCTGCCGTGATGTCGCGCAAGGTGATGGAGGCGGACCCGATGAACATCGCCCATTGCCCCTACAGCATATTTGTCACCGACATCGATGGCGAGGTTTCTGTCGGGTATCCGACCTACCCCGACGGCCCCATGCAAGAGGTGCAGGCCCTGCTGGACGAGATCACGCAAAGCGCGCTGGACGGGTTTTGAATGCCCCCGGTGTTGCGTAGAAAAGGCGGCAGGCACAGGACGCTTTGTCGCGGCGGCTATGGCGGGCNGNCAGCACAATCCGCTTCNTTNANNAANAATTCCATAGTATGAATNTGTTCGACTCGACGGNCGGGGCGCAGCCTTCAGATGTCGGGCGAAAAAAGCGCAAACGGAGCAGGTGACCATGACTGAATACCCCGTGAATATGGANGTCATCCCCNACGTCTCGGGCCACTTTGATCCGGTGACCAATACGATCAGCTATATCGTGCGGGANCCGAACTCCAACGCCTGTGCGATCATCGATTCCGTGATGGATATCGACTATGCCGCCGGACGGATCACCTATGACCACGCGGACAAGCTCATCGCCGAGGTCGAAGCGCAGGGGCTCGCGCTGGAGTGGNTCATCGAGACNCACGTCCATGCCGACCACCTGTCNGCCGCNCCCTATATCCAGCAAAAGCTGGGCGGCAAGATCGGCGTCGGAGAGCAGATCATGACCGTGCAGGACACTTTTGGGAAAGTGTTCAACGAGGGGACGGAATTCCAGCGCGACGGGTCGCAGTTCGACGCCTTGTTCAAGGATGGCGANCGCTACCGCGTCGGNGGCATGGAATGTTTTGCTATCTACACCCCCGGTCACACGCCCGCNTGCATGGTGCATGTCATGGGCAACGCNGCCTTCACGGGCGATACGCTGTTCATGCCCGACGGCGGCTCTGCNCGCGCGGATTTCCCNGGNGGCGACGCCGGAGAGCTGTATGACAGCATCCAGAAGGTCTTGTCCCTGCCNGACGACATGCGNCTGTTNATGTGCCACGACTACGGGCCCAATGGGCGCGATATCCAGTGGGAAACCACCGTGGGCGAAGAGAAGGCGCATAACATCCATGTGGGCGGCGGCAAAACGCGCGAGGAATTCATCNCCTTTCGCACCGAACGCGACGCGCAGCTNTCGATGCCGAANCTGATCATCCCGTCGCTTCAGGTCAACATGCGCGCCGGGCATATGCCGCGTGACAANGACGGGAACCTGATGCTCAAGGTGCCGGTGAACGGGTTGTAATCAGGTGCGTATCNCTGCCGCTGCCCGCCGCTATCTGCCTGTCCTCGATTGGGGGCGCGACTATGACAAGGCGGCCTTGTCCAATGATCTGATCGCGGCGGTGATCGTNACGATNATGTTGATCCCGCAATCGCTGGCCTATGCGCTGCTGGCNGGGCTGCCGCCCGAAGCGGGGCTCTATGCATCGATCGCACCGATCCTGCTTTATGCCGTCTTTGGCACCAGCCGCGCGTTGGCGGTGGGGCCGGTGGCGGTGGTGTCGCTGATGACCGCGGCCGCCTTGGGCAATATCGCCGATCAGGGNACGATGGGCTATGCCGTCGCCGCGCTGACGCTGGCCTTGCTGTCTGGGGTGATGCTGCTGGTGATGGGNGTGTTCAAGCTGGGGTTTCTGGCGAATTTCCTGTCCCACCCCGTGATCTCGGGCTTTATCACCGCCTCTGGTGTGATCATCGCCGCCAGCCAGATCAAGCATATTCTGGGTATTGATGCCTCTGGCGGCAATCTGGCAGAGCTGCTGATGTCGATCTGGGCCAATCTGGGCACGGTGAACNGGACGACGGTGGTGATTGGTGTGTCCGCGACGCTGTTTCTGTTCTGGGTGCGCAAGGGGCTGAAACCTTTCCTGCGCGCGCGNGGCGTTGGCCCACGGGCGGCGGATGTGGCGACCAAGGCGGGGCCCGTGGCGGCGGTGGTTGTCACCACATTGGCGGTCTGGGCNTTNGATCTTGCGGGGCAGGGCGTCAAGATCGTGGGTGCCGTGCCGCAAAGCCTGCCGCCGCTGACCCTGCCGGACCTGTCGTTCGATCTGATGGGCAGCCTGCTGCTGCCGGCCTTTCTGATCTCTGTCATCGGGTTTGTTGAATCCATCTCTGTCGCGCAAACGCTTGCCGCGAAACGGCGTCAGCGGATCAATCCGGATCAAGAGCTGATTGGTCTGGGGGCGGCCAATATCGGCGCGGCCTTTACGGGGGGCTATCCGGTCACGGGCGGGTTTGCGCGGTCTGTGGTGAACTTTGACGCAGGNGCGCAGACACCGGCGGCGGGGGCCTATACCGCNGTGGGGCTGGCCGTNGCNGCACTGGCGCTGACGCCGCTGGTCTTCTTTCTGCCGCAAGCGACCNTGGCCGCGACGATCATCGTGGCCGTGCTGACNNTGGTGGATTTCTCGATCCTGAAAAAGGCATGGGGCTATTCCAAATCNGANTTCGCTGCCGTGCTGTCGACCATGTTGATCACCTTGGGCAGCGGGGTCGAACTGGGGGTGACCTGCGGGGTGGTGCTGTCGATCTTTCTGCATCTCTATAAAACCACCAAACCGCATATTGCCGAAGTCGGGCTGGTNCCGGGCACCGAANACTTCCGCAATATCAACCGCCATGAGGTCGAGACCTGCCCAACGGTGNTGACCCTGCGCATCGACGAAAGCCTGTATTTCGCCAACGCGCGGTTCCTGGAGGATTGCATCTACGACCGGCTGGCGGGCAATACCTGTCTGCGCCATGTCGTGCTGATGTGCTCTGCCATCAACGAGATCGACTTTAGCGCGCTGGAATCGCTTGAAGCGATCAACGCGCGGCTGCGCGATATGGGGATCAAACTGCACCTGTCCGAGGTCAAAGGGCCTGTCATGGACCGTCTGAAAAAGCAGCATTTCATCTCGGATTTGACAGGCNGCGTGTTCCTGTCCCAGCATGCAGCCTATGTCGCCTTGGGAAAAGCTGCCGCATAGTCACCCATCGTTTGCAAGTTTCTGTTTGATCGTTACAACTGCTGTCAGGGGCTGCGGAACGGCGTTCCGCAGCGGGGAGAGAACTATTTCAGGACAGTGATATGATACCGATCAATCCGCCGGCACCGGCGACGACACCCACGAAAACCATCGTCGAGGTCGTGCGCGACAACGCCAAAGCACATCCGGAAAAACCTGCGCTGGTCTGTGACGGGCAAACCGTCAGCTGGGGGGCATTCGACCAGCGCATCAACAAGATCGCCAATCTGCTGCTGTCGATGGGGGTGAGCAAGGGCGACAACATCGCGATCATCTCGCCCAATTCCATTCCTTATGCAGANCTGTTTATGGGCATCCTGCGGGCAGGGGCCTGCGTGACGCCGCTGTCGACGATGGCCTCGCCCGATGCGCTGCAAAAGATGCTGACCGACTGCGGCGCNCGCGCGATCTTTGTCGCGGCGCAATANCTTGAACTGGTCGATGGCTTTATCGCCGATCTGNATCTGGCGCGCTTTGCCATTGATTTCGACCATCCCGCGTTTCAGCCTTATGGCGCNGCGGTTGACGGTGCTTCGGACTCCGACCCCGAAATCCAGATCGAGATGTCGGATGCGTTCAACCTGATCTATTCCTCGGGCACGACCGGCACGCCCAAGGGCATCTTGCACAATCACTGGATGCGGTCGGCGCAGATGGACCGCGTGTCGCCCAACGGNTANGACGATAACGCCCGCACGCTGCTGTCGACGCCGCTNTATTCCAACACAACGATCGTGTCCTTCCTGCCNACGCTCTATGGCGGCTCGACCGTCTATCTGATGCCGAAGTTCGACGCCCGCGGGTACCTCGAGATCGTGCAGCGTGAAAAGATCACCCACACGATGCTNGTGCCTGTGCAATACAAACGCATCATGGACGTGNCTGACTTTGACNNNTTTGANCTNTCNTCGATGCAGGTGAAATTCTCCACCTCCGCGCCGCTGCGGGCCGAGGTCAAGGCGGATGTGCTGGCGCGCTTCCCCGGCAAGCTGCTGGANTACTATGGTCTGACCGAAGGCGGCGGGGTCACGGTACTGAATTCTGCCGAACATCCCGACAAGCTGCACACGGTGGGCCAGCCTGCGCCGGGCAATGAAATCCGCCTGATTGACGAGACCGGTGCAGAGGTTCCCAAGGGCACNGTGGGCGAAATTTGCGGCCGCGGGCCGACGATGATGGCGGGGTATTTCGGGCGCGATGACCTGACCGCTGACTACATCTGGCGCGACGCAGCGGGCAACGTNTTCTTCCGCTCGGGCGATATGGGNCGTTTNGACGAGGACGGCTTTTTGATCCTGTCGGACCGCAAGAAAGATATGATTATCTCGGGCGGGTTGAACATCTATGCCGACGATCTTGANCTGGTGCTGCTGGCNGACCCCGATGTGANNGATGCCGCCGTGATCGGCGTGCCCTCTGACGCTTGGGGCGANACGCCNTACGGGTTGGTGGTGCTGCGCGAGGGGGCGACGCGTTCGGGCGANGATATCTGCGCTGACGCCAANGCCAAGCTGGGTAAAAGCCAGCGTCTGTCGGCGGTGGAACTGCGCGANGAGCTGCCGCGCAGCTCTATCGGGAAGATCCTCAAGAAAGAATTGCGCGCGCCCTTNTGGGCGGCGGTNTCTGCGTGAACAAGGAANATGACATGAGCNACCAAGACGATACAGACCAGATGAANGGNGCCGATAGCCTTGTGCANACGCTGCTNGATAGTGGGCTTGATACCTGTTTCACCAATCCCGGCACGTCGGAAATGCACTTTGTTGCCGCGCTGGACCACGTGCCCGGCATGCGGTCGATCCTNGTCCTGCAAGAGGGCGTGGCGACGGGGGCGGCGGATGGGTACTACCGTATGNCCGGCAAGCCCGCCTGCACCCTGTTGCACCTTGGGCCNGGGCTCGCCAACGGNTTGTCGAACCTGCACAACGCGAAAAAGGCAGGCTCGGGCGTGGTGAATATTGTCGGCGAACATGCGGTCACGCATATCGAGCTGGACGCGCCGCTGACCTCTGACATCGAAGGNATCGCGCGGCCCGTGTCCCATTGGGTGCANACNTCCATGTCGGCGGCGGATGTGGGCGCGGATGCGGCCCGTGCGGTGCAGGCGGCAAATGTGGCACCGGGGCAGGTGGCGACGCTGATGCTGCCCAGTGACACCGCCTGGAACGAAGGCGGCGCNGTCGCGCCCGCGCTGANAGCCTGCNNANCGCCNTGCCTTTGACGAGGCNGNNTTNGAGGAAGCCGTCGCCGCGNTGTCCGGNCCCGACAGCCTGCTGCTGTTGGGCGGTGCCGCGNTNAGNGCNGAGATGCTTGAGATTGCGGGNCGGATCGCGGCCAAGACGGGCTGCAAACTGCTAAGCGAATGGGCCAATGCGCGGCAGGAACGCGGGGCAGGGCGTGTNGTGGTCNACCGCGTGCCCTATCCCATCGATCAGGCGCTAGAGACGCTGGCCCCGTTCAAGCGCATCGTTCTGCTGGGCGCACGCGCACCCATCGGCTTTTTCGCCTATCCGAACAAGCCCGCGATCCTGACCGCCGAGGGCACGCAGATCACCAACCTCTGCACCACCGCNCAGGATATCGCGGGGGCGCTGGAGGCGCTGTGCNGCGGNGTNGGNGCGGCGGACACTCCACCCGCCCATGTGGCCGAAGCCGCNACCNCCGACAAACCCAGCGGCCCGTTGGAGCCGGGCGGCATCGCGCAAGCCCTAGCGCGCACCATCCCCGAGGATGCGATTATCATCGACGAGGCGATCACCACAGGCCGCGCGTTCTTCCCCGCAACNGCAGGGGCCCCGAAGCACACTTGGGTGAANAACTGCGGCGGGTCCATCGGCTATGGCATGCCCGTGGCGATCGGGGCGGCCGTGGCCTGCCCTGACCGCAAGGTGATGGCGCTGATCGGGGATGGCAGCGCCATGTACACGGTGCAGGCGCTTTGGACGATGGCGCGCGAGGGGCTGGACATCACCATCGTGATCTTCGCCAACCGCGTCTACAAGATCCTGCGCGGCGAGCTGACCAATGTCGGCGTCAGCAATGCGGGCCCCAAGGCGATGGATATGCTGTCGNTNGACCAGCCGACGCTTGAATTTGCACAGATGGCAAAGTCGATGGGGGTAGAGGCAACACAGGTCACAGATTGCAAAGCGCTTGAGCTCGCGATCGAGACAGGGTTGGCGCATAAAGGCCCGTATCTGATCGAAGCGGTGATGTAGCGCCTGCGCCAACCACCCTATAGAAAAAGGCCCCCGATCAGCACTGATCGGGGGCCTTTTTCTATNTCAGTCATCCGCGTCTGTTAGCGGTCTGCACCACCGTCGCCGTCGGCATCATCGCTGTCCGGCACATCGTCTGCCTCGATCGGCTTGGACACGGTTTTGGTCNGCGGCAGGCCTNNATCCTGCGCGGNGGGGCCTTCGATCTTGAACGGCTGGGTGGTGCCGTCCTTGTTCTCGCCCAGCCAGATNGTCTGCTGCGGGAAGGGGATCTCGATCCCNCGCTCGTCAAAGACCGTCTTGAGNTAACCGTTGTACATACGCCCGATGCCCCATTGCTTGCCGGGATCGGTCTTGATCCGCACNCGCAGCACCACGGCGCTGTCACCAAGGGANTGNACNCCGAACCATTCCAGCTCTCCCATGATGCTATTNGCGATCTCTGGCTCGTTCTCCATCATGCGGTCNAAGGCGTCGAACATGGCCTGCTTGGCCTCTTCGACATTCTCGCGNTANGCGATGCCCATGTCACAGACNGTGTAGGNNAAGCCGCGCATATAGTTGCTGACCACATCCACGGTAGAGAAGGGGATCATGTGGAACACCCCTTGCACATCGCGCAGGGACACAGAGCGCACCGACAGCTTTTCGACGGTGCCAGTGGTGCCGCCCACGGTGATCACATCGCCCACGTTGATGACGTTCTCGAATTGGATGAACACGCCGGTGATGATGTCTTGCACCATCTTCTGCGCGCCGAAACCAATCGCCAGACCCAAGACCCCGGCAGAAGCGAGCANTGGCCCGATATCCAGCCCGATCTCGCTCAGCACGAACATCAGCGTGAGGATGATCAGCGNAATGGTCGCCGCATTGCGCAGCAAGGTGAGCAGGGTGGTTTCCCGCGAGGTTGGCACAGCCCCGTATTCGGGGTTCAGCTTGTAGTCGACAAAGGATGTCAGCGCGAGCCAGATGGCGAAGGCCACCGTCAGGATCAACCCGACAGAGATCAGCGCCTTGGTCATTGCCAGCCCGACCTGCCCCTCAAGCCAGCTGCGCATGTCGATCGTGCCGATCACGTCCAGCGTNAAGAACAGCACGCAGACCAGNAGNAACAGCCGCAAGGCGCTGAAGGCGCGGGGGACAAAGGTGTTGATGCGACGTTCCAGCAGCGGCANCTTGGCGTTCACGTCCTCGGGCAGTGAAATGCCGCGGTGCACGGCCTGTGCCAACCANCCNGACAGCAGGGCGGCGATGATGATCGCGGCAAGGATCTTGCCCGACCCGACAATCGCGTTCAGCGTGACCTCGGCGGGCTGGGTCATGACCACGATGAACATCACCGCGATATAGGCCAGNGCGAACCAGTGCCAGATGCCTGCCAACCCGTGCAGCGTGCGCGCGATAAAGCCGCGNCGCGCCTCTGCGATGGTGGCGGGGTCGACGCCCTCGGCGGCTTGCGCCTCGCTGGGGTCNGCCTCGCTTTGCAGCCAGCGGGTGACGGCCTTGCGACGGCGCAGCACGATGTAGACAAAATACAGCAGTACAAGGACCGATAGAAGAGCCGACACGCCAGCGCCCGCGGCCGTGTTGACGCTTTGGTTGACGATTGGCACGACCAGCAGTTGCCCGTANCCCAGAACACTGACCACGATGCTCAGATAGCGCGTCAGCGCCGCGGCGGCCTTGTCACCGACGGGCACCAGACGCAGACCCGACGCAACGGGCGACAGGAACGACCGGATGACGACTTTGGTCATTTCGACCAGCAGGAAGGCGTTCAGATACATCGANTGGCGGATGCCGATCTGCCCGACTTCGCCAACGGCGAGGATGGTGATCAGATAACCAGCGGCCCATGCCACAACAACGATAAAGGCGTCCAGCAGGTTCGACCCCAGAAACAGCCCGATAGAGCGGAAGAGGCCCACATGNTCNGCCGTGCGCCCCATGCGCGCATACAGCCCCCGCGCAAGGTAGCGCAGCACCACAAAGAGCGCGACGGTGATCGCAATGACCGCAAGCAGNCCGGGGATCGCTTCCAGCAATACGGTCAGTTCCGCACCGCTGAGGCCAGAGAAGACCTTGCCGCCGCGTTGGAACCCGTTCCAGAAAGAGGTGAGCGTATTAACCGTGTCTTGGCCGATCTGCTGGGTGATCAGGGCGATTTGCCGCCCGACCGATACGCCTTCGGCATCCGCGGCGGCGGTGATGGTTTCAATCGCGGGGTTTTCATCACCCGCGGGGTCGCCCGAGGCATCCAGCGACTTTTCAAGGTCGGCGATCAGCGCCGCGCGNGCGTTATCGTCCTTAAGCACTTCAAGCAGGGTATCCAGCGGTGCCTTCGCCNCTGCCTCGGGTGTCGTTTCGGTTGTTTCCGTGTNGGAAGANCCGCCACCGGTGAANAGCGATTGCGCCTGCGCCGCGAAGGGGGCAAGCGTCAGGAAGAGTGCCACCACAAGCCCCGTCAGTACGTAGAGCCACCCTTGGGTTGGCATCGCGATCTTTCCGGTTTTTGACATGGGGGCCTCTTTCAACACACTAANTTACACTACGAGATAGGGGAACATTCCCTATTTCCACTGTTTTTCGCTTATGGGCGGTCTTGGACGTAAAGAAAACCCGATGGCAGGGCNAGTCTGCGCATCGGGCGGTCTTTCGGTCATGGCACTAACGGGCTTGTTTACGCNGTGGAACTGCCGGTGATCACCTCGGCGCGCGGGGCCTCGGCTTTGGTCGGGGCGGGNTGCTTTGGCTGCGGCTGTTTGCGNGCGGCTTCGGCCAGCAGGGCGGCGGCATAGCANACAGCGATGGCGGCCAGCGGCAGGGTCCACGGCAGGGCGGTGACCGTAGGTTCGACATCCATCATGATCTGTCCGGCCAGTGCAAGGATCGTCCCTAGCCCAAAGACCAGCAGGCCGTGGCTGCCCATCAGACGCAAGGGGGCNGCATAGNGGTGTGCGCAGATGCGGGTCACNACGGGNAGGCACGANAGCACATAGACCAGCGCGAGGATATGCACCAAGCGCGGCAGCGCGAGCATCGACTTGTTGTGCGTCGTGATGTTGCTAGGCAGGCCAAGCCCGCCAAGCTGCGCCATCTTGTTGTTCATGAACGCCCCCAGACCGGGCACGTAGCGCCAGGCAAAGATGAACAGCAGCAGACCAAGCGCCAGCTTGAACAGGATCGGAGAGTTGCGGACCAACCGTTCGTCCTTGCGATGACGCACGCCAATGGCAAGGCCGATGACAAAGATGAACTGCCAGGTGAGCGGGTTGAANAACCAGCCGCCGCCACCGGGGTGGTTNGGGATGGTCAGTCGGGTGGCTCCTGCATAAAGCCAGAACGCCCCCGCAACGGCCAAGGTCGTGCGCGGCGCGTAAAGNACAGCGGCGATCAGCGCAGGGCCTGCCAGCAGCAAGACGGTATAGGACGGCAGAATGTTCACATAGCCGATCTGATATCCCAGCGTGACCAGCCCCGCCATCGCGGCACCGGTCTGGTCATACAAGAGGGCGAGGTTGTGCATCACGCGAAATTCCGAGCGCACAAACGTATCTGCCGCCCAGGCATAAAGACCGATGGCCGCGACCGTCAGCACGATATGCACGATATAAAGCTGCCACGCCCGCCGCCACAGNGGGGCCATCGCNTCCCAAAGACGCAGCTCGCCCGACATCCAGCGGCCAATGGCNGGGGAATAGGCGATGCCCGCCGCGATGCCCGACATGATAAAGAACGCCTCTGCCGCGTCGGAGAACCCGATGTTGCGGATGGTCAGATGCTCCCANGGGTTGCCGGGCATGTGGTCGATGATGATCATGATCAGCGCCAGCCCGCGAAACGCATCGATGCGCGGATCACGCGCGCGGCGCGGCAGGTCGACGCCGCGCCGGATGGGAATAAGCTGGGCGTCAGGCCGGTTGGNCGATTGTGTCATGCGACGATCCTTCTGGGGCGGCACCCGATCTCAGGTTGTCGCGATATGCTGCAATGACGGCGGGCGTGGCCCGTTCTTGCGGCGTGGTAAAGACTTGGCCGGTGCTCTCGTGCGAGGTCACGGCGATCAACAGCGGCGCGATGGACATGGGCAGCGTCACCGGCAAGAGCCAGAANATCAGGTTCGGCACCCANAGATAGACGGCAACNGTNACCGCGACCCCGAACAGCGATACCCAACGGCTGGCACGCCAGCTTTCGGCGAGGGTAAGCCGCCCTTCGCCGCGTGCGGTTGCGGGCCAGCCGCCATCCTTGCCGGCAAAGACCTCGGCGACGGCGCGGCTTTGATACATCAGCATCACGGGCGCAATCAGCGCGGTCAGCAGNATTTCAGACAGGACAGAGCCAAGCGCGCGCAGCGCCCCGCCAAACCCCTTGGCGCGGCCNGTTGCNGCCGCTTCGCCAAAGATCGCGAGCTTGGGCAGCANCANCAGCCCACCGATCCCAAAGGCAAGCGCCACGATCTGGAAGGTCTTGTCGTCGGGGAAGACGGGGAANAGCTGATAGGCGTTGGGGAAATAATCAGGGCTGGCATTGGTCGCAGCNGCCAGCAGCGACACGATCAGGAAGGCCCCCCAGGCGACCGATACCAGATAGGCCATGATCCCCTGGACAAAGACGAACCGGCTCCACCCGTGCAGGCCGGGGGCACCGACCAGNCGCATGTGTTGCAGGTTGCCCTGACACCAGCGGCGATCACGGCGCGCAAANGCGAGAAGATTGTCGGGGCCTTCCTCGAAGGAACCGGCGATGCGGGGGTCCATCTCGACGCGCCAGCCGCCGCGTACCAGCAGGGCNGCTTCGACATAGTCATGGCTNAGGATGGTGCCGCCGAAAGGGGCGGGGCCGCTGAGTTCAGGCAGGCCGCAGCATTGNGACAGGGCGCGCACACGGGCGATGGCATTATGCCCCCAGAAGGGGCCCGCGCGNCCCTGCATACGGGCCAGACCGCGTGCAAAAACNGGCGAATGAAAGCTGGCAGAGAATTGCATCGCNCGGCCNAACAGCGACCCCGCGCCAAAGATCTTGGGCAGGGTTTGCAGCAGGCCAAGGCTCGGGTCTGCCTCCATCCGTGCGACAAGATGGCGGATCGTGTCGCCCTCCATCAGGCTGTCGGCGTCAAGGATCACGACGTATTCATAGGCCCCGCCGGATTTGCGGATGAAATCCTCGACNTTGCCCGCCTTGCGGCCATATCGGTCGGTACGGTTGCGGTAGTAGACCGGGTTCGNAGCGCNNTCATCGCCCAANAGCGGGGCCAGCGCCGCGCGCTCTGCGATCAGGGCGTCGGGGTCAAAGGTGTCGGACAGAATGGCGAAATCNACGGGTACGTNCGNGGCCTGCATGGATTGGCGCATTGCCATAATGCGCGCGCAAACCTCTGTCGGGTTTTCGTTGCAGATCGGCACAAGGATCGCCGTCGGGGGGNAATCCGCGTTGCTCAGGTCCATATCAGGGAGGGGATCGAAAGAAGGCACGCCCAAAAACGCCTGCCCCGCCCCCCAGGCCAACCAAGCCGTCGTCAGCGCGATAAGCGCCACGGCNAAGCCGTCCCAGATATCAAATCCGGTATTAAGCCCCGCTTGCGCCAGTGTCGCGGCTGCCGCNGTTGCGCATAGCAGGGCAAAGCAAATGGCACCAACGCGGCTGACCCGCGTGGCACCATCGCGTAAGTAAGAGGGCATGTCAGGCATTACGCATGAAGATGCGGCTCACCACCTCGAACAGGGAGGGGCGGGCATCATGCTCTAGCACCTGCCGCGGCATATCCAGCGGGGCAGGGCGAGGCGCATAACGGTCAAAGTCGGTCATTTGTTCGGTGGTCGCAGGTGATGTCACAGACGTATTCATTCTTTCAGCCATTGGTATACCCAAGTCTCGGTCAAGCTACGGTCGCCCGCGACCAGATTGGCGCGCAGTTCAACCGTTGCATCAGTTTCGGCGACGACCTCTAGAACCAGTCGCCACATGTGATCGTGGCCGTCGATCTGCTGCAGTACTTGTCCTGCAACTGTGCCGCCGGCGATGTTTACATTGGCTTCAACAACGTTCTCGGCGTTTGGTTCCCCTAAAGTTGCACCTTCGAAGTCGATGACAAACTTTCGGCGATCATTGCGCGGTTTTACGCCCGCGATGCCCCCATTTCCGGCAAGAGTGCGCGATACTTGGGCAAGTGTCGAAGACGCGCCGGGCGGGTTCATCCCCCAGTTCAGACGGTAGGAAATGCTTTTGCTATCCCCCGCCGCGAACCCGTTCTTGTAAGTCCAGAAGGCGACGATATTGTCGTTCCCCTCCAGATCCGACGGGATCTCGATCAGGCGGACCATGCCTTCGCCCCAATCCCCTTTTGGTTCGACCATCAGCGTCGGGCGCAGCTCGTAGTGGGCTTCGGCGTCCAGATAGTCGTCAAAGGCACGGTGGCGCTGCACAAGGCCAAAGGATTTCGGCGATTGCGCGCCAAAGTATGAATTGGCGAGCTTGGGCGGGTTGTTCAGCACGCGGAACAGCGTGTCTTGGCCAGTGTTGACCACCAGCGCCTCGCTGTCGTGGACGCGGGCACGGTAATCATCAAAGCTACCCTGATCGTTCAGCCCGAACAGATACATAGATGTCAGCGGCGCGACGCCCAGTTGCTGCACGTCCTGGCGGAAGAACAGTTCGGTGGTCACATCCATCGTGGTGGTGGCGCCGGGGGTCACGGTGAACTTGTAGGCCCCCACGACCGACTGGCTTTCCAGCAGGGCGTAAAAGGTCATCTTCGTCTCGCCGGGTGCGGGACGCTGCAGCCAGAAGGCGCTGAAGCGGGGGAATTCCTCGGGTTCGGAGGTGGCAGTGTTCACCGCAAGCCCGCGCGCGCTCAGGCCATAGCGGTTGCCCGCCCCCAAGGCACGGAAGTAGCTCGCCCCGAGGAAGGACACGATCTCGTCGAACTGCTGCGGATCGTTCAGCGGCGCATTCATGCGGAAGCCCGCGACGCCGGGCAGCTCGGTGCCGGTCGGGATCTTTTCAAGCGCTTTGGACTGGTAGATGAAATCATCCGAGGTAAAGCCAAGCGGCTGTGCCTTGCCATTGACGATCTCGTAAAGCGACACGGTGCCGTCAAACAGCCAGCCGGGGTGATAGGCATGTACCACCGCCTGCGCCGCAGGGCCTTTCCAGATCGCGCTGTCCTCGCGGAAGCGGATGTTGCGGTAATCGTCATAGTCCAGCGTGGTAAAAGGCTCGCCCAGTTGCGTCGGCGCGGTGTACTCTTCACCCGCGAGGNTGCGNGCCCGTTCGATCAGAATATCAAANGAAAAAGGCTCCGCCGTATCACTGGCCTGCGCCCAAGCAGCAGTGTCTTGCAAACCGGTTGTAGCAGCGAAAGCCAAAGNNGCCCCCCCNGCGCGCAATACTGACCGGCGAGACATCGGGCGGGAGCGAGACAAATGATGCATCAAAAATGATTCCTGTTCGTTGCTGCATTGCAGAATTCATATAATTACGCGGGAAGTTCAATAACATGAAGCATGATGCGCAAAATTTTGCTGCACAGTGCGGGGTTTACGCGAAAATCGCGAAATCAGCGCGGCATCATCCGGCAATATTTGNAAAGACATAGCGCCCCTGAGTGCAGGTGTTGTCTAGTCCCTTTGAAATACAGCGGAAAATTGCCGGAAATGACGTTCAATCGCCCTAGAATAAGATTGGTTGGCATCACAGGTCCGCAATGCCACCCTAAAGGGAATCTGTGTGTGTATCAGTAAACAAGAATACAAAAACGAGGACAAAATGGACAATAAAGACCTTCCATCGCTCCCGCTGGCGCTGCTGCCCGTCGTTCTGACGCTTGGCCTTCTGGCGCTGCAACTTTTCTACTATGGCGACTTCACGCCGCATATTCCCCTGATCCTCGGATTGGCCATCACGTCCCTGCTGGGTGTGTTTCGCGGTCAGACGTGGATGGACATCCGCGAAGGCGTGTTCCACGTGATCCACGTGTCGATGCCGTCACTGGCGGTGTTGATCGTGGTCGGCATGATCGTCGGCGTCTGGATCGCGTCGGGCACGGTGCCTACGCTGATCTATTACGGGCTGACCTTGCTGACCCCGTCGATCTTTCTGGCAGCCGCGATGATCCTCTGTGCNGTGGTTTCCCTGTCGTTGGGGACCAGCTGGGGCACAGTCGGCACCATTGGTCTGGCGCTGATGGGGATCGGTGCGGGTTTCGGTATCCCGGCCTATTGGACCGCGGGTGCGGTCGTGTCGGGCGCGTTCTTTGGCGATAAGGTATCGCCGCTGTCGGACACCACGAACCTGGCGCCTGCGGTGACGGGNACGAATGTCTTCGACCACATCAAGAACATGCTGCCCACGACCGTCCCTGCGATGATCATCGCGCTGGTGATCTATGTGGTCGTCGGCTTCATGCTGATCGAAGAGGGAGCAGGCGACGTCAGCAGCATCAATCAGATCACAACCGGTCTGGNGGAACGCTTTAGCCTCGGGATCATCCCGCTGACGCCTGCCTTGATCGTGATTGTGCTGGCGCTGATGAAAAAGCCGCCGCTGCCGTCGCTGTTTGCCGGTGTGCTGGCCGGTGGGCTGGTGGCGATCTTCTGGCAGGGCGCGGGGCTGCATGACGTGTTCGCCTTTGCGCAATCGGGCTATTCCATCGACACGGGCATCGCCGACATCGACAGCCTGCTGAACGCGGGCGGCATCCANTCGATGATGTGGACCATTTCGCTGATGTTGATTGCCTTGGGCTTTGGCGGCGCGCTGGAGCGCACCGGCTGTCTGGAGGCGATCATTCTGGCGATCGTCAGCCGCGTGAAAAGCTTTGGCGCGGTACAAAGCTCGGCCATCGGGACGGCCTTTGCGACCAATATGGTTGCGGGTGATCCTTATATCTCTATCGCGCTGCCGGGNCGTATGTANGCGCCCTTGTACCGTGGGATGGGCTATTCGACCCTGAANCTCAGCCGCGCGGTGGAAGANGGCGGCACGCTGATGAGCCCGCTGATCCCGTGGAACGCNGGTGGTGCCTTTGTGATCTCGGCNNTGGGGCTGGGNGTNATGGACGGTAACCTGACCAACCTGCTGTATATCCCGCTGGCCTTTGCCTGCTGGACGGCACCGCTGATCGGTGTGTTCTATGCGGTGACCGGTCTGTTCTCGCCCAAAGCGACGGACGAAGATCGNGCCGAATGGGACAAATCCGGCGAAGACATCATGGACCTTGGCGACCATGANCTNGCCTACGAGCAACCGGCCGCGACCTNATCGCGCCTGNACCGACACAGANGAAAGCCGCAGCGCCAATGTGCGCTGCGGCTTTTTTTCATGCCCTCAGGCCTGCGCCTTCAGCCTGTCGCGAAGCGTGTTCTTGACGATCTTGCCATTGGCGTTGCGCGGCAGGGGGTCGGGTTCGAATGTCGCGAAATCCGGCGCTTTGTAGTCCGCCATCTTTGTACGCGCGAAGGCTTTGATCGCATCAATATCCAGCGCGGTATCCGTGGTGTGGATGAAAACATGCATTTTTTCCCCAAGCACCGGATCAGGGCAGCCGATGGCGGCACATTCGATCACGGAGGGGTGGGCGGTCAGGGCGTTTTCGACCTCGGCGCTGTAGATGTTATATCCGCCGCGAATGATCATATCCTTGCGGCGGTCGTGCAGGCAGATGAACCCCTCGGCATCGCGTGACCCCATGTCGCCGCTTTTCCAATAGCCGTCGTGAAACTCGGAGGCGGTGCGGTCGGGGTTGTCCCAATAGCCGGGCACGGTCATCGCGCCCTTGATCCAAAGCTCCCCATGGGTGCCGTCGGGCACGTCGTTGCCCTGACGATCGGCAATGCGGATGTCGGCGCAGGGTACGGCGATGCCGATGCTATCCGCGCGTTTGGTGCCGAACCCCATCGGCAGGATCGTCACGGCAGAGGTAAGCTCCGTCGCGCCATAGGCGTTCATCAGGCAGAGGTTCGGCAGCTTTTCCGACAGTTCGGTGATGGTGGATTGCGGCATAGGCGCGCCGCCGTAGCCCCCGATCCGCCAGTGTTGCAGGTCGTAGTCATCGACGTTGCAGCGCAGCAGGAACAGGTTGTACATCGCTGGCACCATCAGCGTCTGCGTGACTTTTTCATTGGCGGTCAGCGATAGGAATTCATGGGCACCGAAGACCTCCATCATCACGGTGCAACCTGCGGTTTGCAGCATGGTAAAGACGGTGGCGACCAGCCCGGTCACATGGCTTGCGGGCACGCACAGCAGCGACCGTTCACCGGCCCCCAGCTCCATACAAAGCTCGAAGTGCATCGCGGAATGGACGATGTTCAGATGGGTCAGCGTCGCCCCTTTGGGCTGGCCTGTGGTGCCGGAGGTATAGAGGATCACCGCGATNTCATCCNCGTGCAGCGGCACGGCGNCGGTCAGNGGNGNNTGCGCGGGCAGCGTATCAAAAGCGTCNGACCCCNNCACTGTGCCGCCAACGCAAAAGCGGTGGGTCAGCCCGGGCAGATCGGCCGGTGCGGGCAGGCGGTCCGCGACATCCATGCCATGCACGGCGATCTTGGCACCGCATTGACGCAGGATAAACGCCAGCTCTGGCGTGCCTTCGCGGATGTTGATCGGCACGGCAATCGCGCCAAGCCGCAGACAGCCCATCATGGTCGCGATGAATTCCCAGCGGTTCGACAGCAGCAGCGCAACGCGGTCGCCCCTTTCGACCCCACGCGCGCGCAGCCCTGCGGCGATGCGGCCCACGTGCNNGTCAAGCTCGGTATAGGTCAGTCTGGTCTCGCCGCTGACCACGGCCTCTTGATCGGGGGCGCGGGCAAGGGCCGCGGCGAGCATGGCGTTCAGGTCGGCGGGGCGATCCTTGAAGCATTTGATCTCGCGACCGTCAAAATGGGTTTCTGTTTGTATGCGATCCGTGATCGCCTGTGACCAATGTGGCATCTGCGCTCCTCCCGTAGCTTGGGGTAGTCATTGCGCAAACAATCAGGGGCTGCAACGGCCAAGCGCCGTGTTAGCGCCCGCATTATGCCTCACCTGTGGGGGTCGGTTCGCCCTGCGAAACAAGGCGAACCGGGGCGTTTATCCCAGCACGGTTTTTACCGCATCCGCGGTCGCGGCGACGACGGTATCGACCTCTGCGCGGGTGATGCAGAAGGGCGGGGCAAAGCCGGTGATGTCGCCTTGGGGCATGGCACGGGCGATCACGCCGCGTTCCAGCATCGCGGCAGAGATCGCAGCCCCCACCTTGGCAGCAGGGTCAAGCGGCGTGGCGTCTGCCTTGTCGGCCACATATTCCACCGCGCACAGCAGCCCTTCGCCACGGATGTCCCCCACATTCGGATGATCGCCAAGCGCCTCTTTCATCGAGGCGTTCAGATATCCGCCCACNTCGGCCGCGTTGCNNACAAGGTTCAGGTCGTCGATGAGCTTGAGGTTCGCGACACCCGCCGCGGCACAGATCGGATGCGCCGAATAGGTCCAGCCGTGACCGATGGGGCCGTTCTCGTCCGTGCCCTGTTCCAGCACCTTCCACATCCGGTCCGATACGATCGACCCCGACAGCGGCGCATAGGCCGAGGTCAGACCCTTGGCAATGGTGATCAGATCGGGTTTCAGCCCATAGTGATCCGACCCGAACATCGTCCCCAGACGGCCAAAGCCGGTCACGACCTCATCCGCGATCAGCAGGATGTCGTGGCGGTTCAACACCTCTTGGATCGCGTCCCAATATCCGGCGGGCGGGGGCACGATGCCGCCGGTCCCCAATACGGGTTCCCCGATAAAGGCCGCGATGGTGTCCGGCCCTTCGGCTTGGATCAGATCCTCAAGCGCGTTGGCGCATTGCGCGGTGAATTCGGCTTCGGACTGGGTGCGGTCCTTGCGGCGGTAGTAATAGGGCGCGTCCGTGTGGATCACGGGGTTCATCGGCAGGTCGAATTTATCGTGGAACAGCGACAGGCCGGTCAGCGATCCGGTCATCAGCCCCGACCCGTGATAGCCGCGCCAGCGCGAGATGATTTTCTTTTTCTGCGGGCGACCAAGGATGTTGTTGTAGTACCAGACGAGCTTGATGTTCGTCTCGTTCGCGTCCGAGCCGGACAGACCGAAATAGACCTTGGACATATGCGCCGGTGCTCGGTCCATGATCATCTTGGCCAGCGTGATAGACGTCTCGGTGCCGTGGCCCACATAGGAATGGTAATAGGCCAGCTGATGCGCCTGTTCGGCGATGGCGTCGGCGACTTCGGTCCGGCCATAGCCTGCGTTCACGCAATAGAGCCCGGCAAAGGCGTCCAGCATCCGGTTGCCATCGCGGTCCTCGATATGGACGCCCGACGCCCCTGTGATCACCCGCGTCGCGGATTCACCCCGCGCATGCTGTGCCAGATGCGTAGAGGGATGGAAAAAGTTTTCGCGGTCCCATGTGGCGAGTTGATCATCATTGCGAAGCATAGGTCAGGCTTTCTGTTTAGGAGAGTTTCAGGTGAGTTCGGTGGCCAGCACGGCAAGGCAATCGCCCGGCTGTGCCAGTCCGGGATGATGGCGGGCGATCACGATGCCCCCCATCTGGGCGCGGATCTCACGCGGGGGCAGGCCCGTATGCTGGCTGTCCCATAGACGCGCGATCAGGTCGCCTTCGGCCACTGTGTCGCCAAGGGTGACGTTGAAATCGACCAGCCCACCGTGGTTGGTGACGTGAAAACAACGGTCGTCGTCTTGCGACAGCATGCGCGATGGCGCGGTGACGGGCTGGCCTTGCAGGATACCGGCGTGGATCAGCAGATTGCGCACGCCTTTGCGGGCGATCTGCGCGGTTTCAGGCGTGGCAGTGCCGCCGCCGCCCAATTCGGTGGTGACGAATGTCTTGCCCATCGTCTCTGCCGCGTCGTCATACATGCCAAGCGCGTCGATCTCGCGCATCTCGACACTGAAAGGCGCGTTGAACGCATCGCGCGCGGCGCGGCAGCGGGCCTGTTGGTCAGGGTCGTCCAGCGTGTGACAGGCGGCGAAGGGCAGAAAGTCCAGCGTCTTGCCACCCGAATGGAAATCAAGCACGACATCCGCCATCGGCAGCAGCACCCGTTGAAAGTAGTCCGCGATCTTCTGGGTGGGGGTGCCATCGGAGCGGCCGGGGAAGCTGCGGTTCATGTTCACCCCATCCAGCGGAGACACCCGCGTCCCCGCCATAAAGGCGGGGNGGTTCATGAAGGGGAGGATGACCACGCGCCCCGTGACATCCTTGGCCTCCAAGGTCTGGGCAAGCTCGACCAAGGCCAGCGGCCCTTCGTATTCGTCGCCGTGGTTGCCGCCGGTCAGCAAGGCAGAGGGGCCGTCGCCGTTTTTCACTTGGGTCACCGGAATCTGGATCGCCCCCCAAGCGCTGTCATTGCGGCTATAGGGCAGGCGCAGATAGCCGTGCTGCACGCCGTCGCACTCGAAATCGATGGTGGCCGAAATCGGATTGTCCCGCATAGCGCTATTCCTTGATCACAAGCGCACGCGGGGTGGTGCACAGGCATTCGACACCGGTTTGCGTGATGACAATCGGCTCTGTGATCTCGATCCCGCCGTCGTCAAGCCAAAGGGCGGGCATGAAGTGGAAGGTCATTCCGGGTTCCAGCACGGTGGTATCTCCTGCGCGGAACGACATGGTGCGTTCGCCCCAGTCCGGAGGGTAGGACAGGCCGATCGCATACCCGCAGCGGCTGTCTTTCTCGAACCCGCGATTGCGCAGGGTGGTGTTGAAGGCGCGGGCAATGTCTTCGCAGCGGTTGCCGGGTTTGGCCTGCTCTAGCCCGGCATCAATCGCTTCGAGCACGGCATTCTCTGCATGAAGATACTTCTGCGGAGGCTTGCCCAAGAACAAGGTACGCGACTGCGGACATTGATAGCGCCGGTGCGCGCCCGCGATTTCAAAGAACGTGCCTTCGTTGTTGCGCAGGGGGGCATCGTCCCATGTGATATGCGGCGCGGTGGCATCCAGACCCGAGGGCGTCATGGGCACGCAGGCGGGGTAGTCGCCCCAATGCCCTTCGGCCCCGCTGACGGAGGCGTGATAGATATCCGCGATCAGATCGTTCTTGCGCATCCCGACCTCGGCCTTTTCGCGGATCACCTCGTGCATCCGTTCAACGATCCGTGCGGCGCGGCGCATATATTCAAGTTCGGTCGGGGATTTCACCGCGCGTTGCCAATTCACCAGCGCCGTGGCGTTCTGGATATTGACGCCCGGCAGCCGCGTTTGCAGCGTCAGGAATGCCGAAGCGGTAAAGTAATAGTTGTCCAGCTCGAACCCGATGCGCGCATTCTCTAGCCCGCGGTCCGCGATGAGACGGGCGAGTTCCTCCATCGGGTGCTTGTCGGGGTTCTGGACGTAGGTGTCATCGTAGCCGACGATATTGTCATCATCCAGATAGGTGGTGCGCTGGGCACCGGCGCTGTCCATGGCGCGGCCCCACCAGACGGGCTGGCCTTCGTGGGTGAGCAGCACGCCTTGATGCACGTAGAACGACCACCCGTCATAGCCCGCCAACCACGCCATATTGGACGGATCGGTGACAAACAGCGCGTCCAGCCCGCGGTTTGCCATTTCGGCGCGTGTTTTCGCCAGACGTGCTGCATATTCGTGCTGTGTAAAAGAATGGTCGATCATGTGGGGATTCCTGCCAGGGTATTGTGCGAGTTTAGCTTTTTCGCGCTGTGCATTTATGCGAATAATGCGGCTACGCGGGTAAAAGCTGCAAACTTTTGTAAGATATGGGGAATTTAGGATGATCGACGCGATAGACCGGAAAATCCTGCATCACGTGCAGCGCGACAATCTGCTNACCAGCGCGCGCCTTTCCGAACTGGTCGGGCTGTCGCAAACCTCGGTCCAGCGGCGCCTTGCGCGGNTGCGTGCGACCAAGGCGATCGAGGCCGATATCGCCGTCGTCTCGCCCGAGGCCGTGGGCCGTCCNCTNACCATGCTNATCGCGGTGGAANTGGCGCGGGAACGGTCCGATATCATCGACCGTTTCAAGCGNGCGGNGCGGGAGCGGGCAGAAGTNATGAGCGCCTACTACGTGACCGGAGAGACCGACTTTATGCTGATCGTCAGCGCCAAGGACATGCAGGATTACGAGGCGTTCACCCGCGATTTTTTCTACAACAACCCCGATATCAAAGGGTTCAAAACCACCGTGGTGATGGACCGGATCAAGGCNTCATTCACCTTGCCGGTCTGANCACCACGATGNGTTGGTGGGCTAGGCGCTNTCCGCCTGCTTTTGCGACCANTCGGGNAGCGGAAAAAGCGTGTCGTAGATNAGGTTAAACACGTAGGAATAAACGAGGTAGAATGCCGCCAGTGCNATATCCAGCACGAAGGCATCCCACAGGCTGATCCCCAGATACCACGCGATGAAGGGCAGCAGNACCATCAGCAGCCCCGCNTCGAACGCCAGNGCGTGCAGCACCCGGACGATGCGCGATTTCAGGGTGGTTCCNGTCAGCCGTTGCAAGGCCAAGTCNAAAAGCACGTTATAGCCAAGGTTCCAAAGCGTCGCGAGCGTGGCGCTGACAATGCCCACGACACCAAAGTCATGTAGGGGCACGTNAAACAGGATCGCGCCTGCGGGGATCACAAGGATCAGCGCGATGANTTCAAAACTGATGGCGTGGCGAAGACGGTCAAATGCAGAGCGCATGTTATACCTCATTGAAGGGCCGGGTCGTCCCGACAGTTTTCCATTCAGGGGAGGTCGTCCTCACANTGCCATAGGTGGCAAAGCCGCGCGGGTTTTTCAAGAGCAATCGGGCNACCGCCCCTTTNCCGAACANTNNCGCGGGTNATCCGGCACTCTGNCGTTCTATCGATACAAATCGATTTGCTTGAATNTTNATCATTGNGTAAAATACGGCGGATACATGGGCCCACTGCTGGAGTAAGGGCACCGTAAGAGTATGATACGAGTGGGGTGCNAGTAATGGGCGATCGTACCACTGGGGCGGCGCAGACGCGGCTGTCGACAGGGACGTCTGGTTTGGATGATGTGCTGTGTGGCGGGTTGACCCCGCATCGGCTGTATCTTGTCGAGGGGACGCCGGGGTCCGGCAAAACAACGCTTGCGTTGAAGTTCCTCATGAATGGNCGCGAAAATGGTGANCGCGGGCTTTATATCACGCTTTCCGAAACGGTTGATGAGCTCACNGCTGTCGCACAGTCCCANTCCTGGACGCTAGACGATATTGATCTNTACGAGCTGGTCGCGGAAGACGAGTACAGCTCTGATCGGGAGCAATCCTTGCTGCACCCAAGCGAAGTCGAACTNGGGGAGACCGTGCGGGGTATCATNAATCTGGTGGAAGAGAATAATCCGACCCGTGTCGTTCTCGANAGCCTGTCAGAGCTGCGCTTGCTGGCGCAGAACCCNCTGCGCTACCGTCGGCAAATCCTNGCGCTAAAGCATTTCTTTGCGCGGCGTAAGTGCACGGTCTTGATGCTGGACGACCGCACGGCTGAACCGGGGGATCTACAGCTTCACTCCATCGCGCATGGCGTCGTCTCGCTTGAACAACTGGCCAATGATTTCGGGTCGGAACGGCGCAGGTTGCGTGTGATCAAGATGCGCGGCGTGAAGTATCACGGCGGCTATCACGATTTTACCATCGAAAAGGGCGGGCTGTGCGTCTACCCGCGCCTGATCGCGGCGGATCATGCGCGCGATTTTTCGGCTGATGCGGCGACAACGGGGCTGGACGAACTCGACGCTTTGCTGGGCGGGGGGCTTGTGCCCGGCACCAACGCCCTGCTGGCCGGTCCTGCTGGCGTGGGCAAGACAACGACGGCGGTGCGCTGCATGCTGGCCGCGCTGAACCGAGGCGAGAAAGCCGCGTATTTCCTGTTCGACGAACGGCTGTCGACGTTGCTTACCCGCTCGCGGGCGCTTGGCATGGACGTGCAGCCGTTCATCGACAACGGGCAGTTGGAAATCCGGCAGATCGATCCGGCGGAACTGTCGCCCGGTGAATTCGCTAGCGCGGTGCGCACGTCGGTGGAAAAGGACGGTGTAAGTGTTGTCGTGATCGACAGCCTCAACGCGTATTTGCACGCGATGCCAAGTGATAATTTTCTTGTGCTACAGATGCATGAACTGCTCAGCTATCTCGCGCAGCAGGGCGTGGTATCGCTGATGATCCTTGGGCAACATGGTGTCACAGGGGAACTGCGGACCGACATCGATATCAGCTATCTTGCGGATACCGTCATGATGCTGCGGTTTTTCGAGGCCGAAGGCGAAGTGCGCAAATCCATCGCGGTGATCAAGACCCGTACGTCTGACCATGAACGCAGCATCCGTGAATTCAAGATCGACGCGACTGGTATCGTGATCGGCGAACCTATCCGCAGTTTCTCGGGTGTGTTGTCAGGGACGCCGGTGTTCACGCAGCGCACAGACGCGCTTTTGCAGCTCGATCCTCAAACCAGCGACGGTGCAAAGTGACACCACAAATGGCATCGTCATCCGAACCAGAGACCCCGGATGATGCGCTTTTGGTCTCTGTCGGTATTCTCACGCCACGCGGACGGGATGCGGCTGTCGGCGGGCAGTTGCTCGACCAGCATGATATCGCATCGACATCCGTCGCCTCCCTTGGGGAGCTTGCAGGCCTCGTCGGGCGGCAAATCGGCGCGATTTTGGTGACCGAAGAGGCGCTGGCAGGCGTCGGGGTCGATACCTTGCAAGAGGCGCTGGCCGCGCAGCCCCCGTGGTCGGATGTCCCGTTTATCGTGCTGGCCAATGGCACGTCCTCCAGCCGCAGCAACCACGCGGCGGCAAGGATTGACCAGCTGAGCAACGCGGTGCTCTTGTCGCGCCCTTTGCACGCAGAGGAGCTGGTACGCTCGGTGCGCTCTGCGCTCAAGGCGCGGCGGCGGCAGCATGAGGCGCGCAAACATCTGGAGCAACTTGAACTGCGGGAGCGTCAGCTGTTCGAGAGTGAGGCAAAGTTCCACGCGATTGCGAATTCGGTCGATCAGATGATCTGGTCCACTTTGCCGGACGGGTTTCACGATTATTACAACGACCGCTGGTATGAATTCACCGGTGTGCCCGAAGGATCGACCGACGGCGAGGGCTGGAACGGCATGTTCCACCACGACGATCAGGAGAAAGCCTGGGCGCGTTGGGGTCACAGTCTTGAGACCGGCGAGCACTATGAAATCGAATATCGCCTGCGGCACCGCACGGGGCAGTATCGATGGGTGCTTGGGCGTGCCCAGCCTGTGCGCGACGAGGCCGGACGGATCACGCGCTGGTATGGCACCTGCACGGATATACACGAGATCAAGGTCGCCGAAGAACAGCGGCAGCTGATGTTGGGCGAGATGAACCATCGGGTGAAGAATACCCTTGCGATGGTCAATGTCATGGTGTCGCAGACGCTGCGCCAGTCCGAAAACCTGAAAGATGCGCAGGTCGCTATCCAGTCGCGTATCGGCATGATGGCGCAGGCGCATGACCGTTTGATCAAGGCCGCATGGGCACAGACCCGTATCCTCGAGGTGATCGAGGCCGCGTTGGCCCCTCACCGGACGGGTGAGGGACGGTTCGCGATAGAGGGGCCGGATGTGCCGATCGGGTCCAAACAGGCGCTGGCCCTGACGATGGCGTTGCACGAACTGTCGACCAACGCCACGAAATACGGCGCTTTGTCCGGTGACGGGGACAACGGCAAGATTGCGGTGCGGTGGAAGGTCGCTCGGGCAAGCGATGGCGCAGCGGTGTTTCACCTCAGCTGGACCGAAAGCGGGGGCCCATTGGTGACACCGCCAAGCCGCAAGGGCTTTGGCAGCCGGATGATAGAACAAGCGCTTGCCGGATATTTTAACGGATCGGCGGAACTAAATTACGCGCCAGAGGGTTTGAGCTTTATGCTACAAGCTCCACTGGCAGGTTTGACGATCTAAGAATGGTGCTCTGCAAGCCCATTGATCATTAATGAAAGCTGTCCAAACGTGGATTATCAGAACCTACCCGCCGTGCTGATCGTAGAAGATGAACCGCTGATCCGTATGGGGGCCGTCGATATGATCGAAGAGGCCGGCTTTAAGACCTATGAAGCCGGATCAGCCGATGAAGCCATCGAAGTGATGCAGACGCATTCTGATATTGGCATCCTATTTACCGATATTGATATGCCCGGCACTATGAACGGGCTCAAACTGGCGGCCTATGTGCGCACGACCTGGCCTCCGGTGGTGATCATGATCGCATCGGGCGTGATCGAGCTTGACGAAGCGGACGTGCCAAGCGGGGCTGCCTTTGTGCCCAAGCCCTATGCCACGAACCATGTGACCAAGATGTTGCACGAAGCCACAGGGCAGGTGGGGGCCTGAGCACGCGGTCAGGTGCGTCTGGCGGCACGAATTGCCCAGATCAAAACTGGTAGAATGCGGCAGCTGCGCTAGCTCAGTCACAACCCCGACATGTCACGTGATTTCGTGACGCCGGAATGGAGAGTGATTTGAGCAAACTACGATACCTCGCGGGTCTGATGGCCACCCTTTTGATTTTTGCGGCACCGCTTTGGGCGCAGGAGGAAGAGGAGGCCTGCGATACCGCCCGCTGGTATTGCGTCGAGGCATTGAACAGCGGTCTGCCCGCGGTCACGCCGGAAATCGACCGCGAAACACCCCGTGCGACGATGGAAAGCCTTGTGCGGGCCGTGCGCCGCGATGATTGGGTCGGTGCCGCGCATCTGCTTGACCTGTCCGATATCCAGCAGGATCGCCAGCAGGACGTGGGGACATCGCTGATCCGACAGCTTGAAACCGTGATCAGCCGGAAAACTGTGATCAACTGGGATAACCTGCTGGACCGGCCCGATGCGCTGGATGCGGCATCCTCCTCTGACAAGGCGATGGCGGGCACGCCGCGCAAATCGCTGTTGCTGTGGACGCTTGATATGGACGACTACCCCGCGTCCATCCGCCTAAACCGGATCAAGCCCGAAGGGGGCGACCCTGTCTGGGTGTTCTCGCGCCACACGGTGCAGAATATTCCGCGGCTCTACACCCGCTACGGGCCCGGTCGGCTTGAAACCATGCTGCCCGATGTGCTGACAGAAAACACGGTCGTTGACCTTGCGCTGTGGGAACTCATCGGCCTGCCGGTGCTGATCGCGCTGGCGATCTACGTGGCGCGACTGGTCTGGTTGCTAACGGGGTGGATCGCGGAGCGTGTGCCGTCGCAGCTGGCGCGGCAGATATTCCGATCGGTGCGCGGGCCCGCCTGCGTGGGCGTGTCGACCCTGTTTGTCATTGTGGTCGAGGCCAAGATTTTCTCCTTCTCGGCAGAGCTTACGACGGTGTTGGTCCCGACCGCATGGCTGGGGCTGATCGGGGCGGGGCTATGGTTTGTGGTCAATTGCGTCGAGGTTATCCTGGATCACCTGACGCAGGTCGAGGAAACCGATCTGACCCTCAAGGAAGAGGTGCACAAACGTACCACCGCAACGCGGATCTCGGCGGCGCGTCGGGTCTTTGTTGTAGCTGTCGTGCTGGTTGGCGGCGGTATATTCCTGTCGCAGACCAATGTGTTCCAGAACCTCGGGCTGACATTGCTGGGGACGGCTGGGGCGGTCACCCTTGTCTTGGGCTTCGCCGCGCGCAGCATATTAAGCAATATCATGTCGTCGTTGCAGATCGCCTTGAACGGGTCAGCCAAGATCGGCGACCGTATCGTGTTCAACGACGCGCTATGCCATGTGGAACGGATCCATTTCACCTATGTGCAACTGCGCGACTGGGATGGCACGCGGCTGGTCGTGCCGGTGACCGAATTCGTCTCCACCCCGTTCAAGAACTGGACCATGCAGGAGCCGGAAATGTTGCGCATCGTTAAGATCAAACTGTCTCACACCGCAGATGTGGATGCGTTGCGAGACGCTTTCGACAAGGTGATCGACGCGCTGGACGAGAACTACGTGGGTAATCGAGATGATGCATGCGTGCGGGTCGCGGGGCAGGACGTACTGGGCAAGGACGTCTGGTTCCTCGTGCCCTGTGCCGACCCCAACACGTCGTGGGAGGCCGCCTGCGACGCGCGTGAAGGCATCATGGCAGAAATCCACAAGCTCGCCGAGAAAGAGGGGGTTGATTACTTCCCCCAAGCGACCGCGGCAGAGGCAAGCTGAAGCCGCGACACGGTTTTCCGAGGTAGGCAGACAAAAGAAAAGCCCCGCTGATCCAGCGGGGCTTTTGCACATTGGTTGGGGGCTACGCCCCAACTGNCGCAANCTTAGNCNGCGGCTTTNTTCACGCCACCTGTCGCGATGTCGGTCATGCGGCGGTCACCGTCATAGGTCTGATCCAGACANTCCTGCAGGATGGCACCATCTTCGTCTTTGCCCAGACGGTTGGCAAAGGCGACAAGGCAGCCNTATCCGGCCAGCGCGTAATGCACCATGCGCTGNTACTGNGTGATGATCATGGCGTCGCGTACNTCGTCGTCGCCATAGTCTTCTTCCAGCGCGTGNGCCTTCGCCTCGGCNACAAGCCCTTCCATCCCTTTGCAGTGTTCACCCGTGGGCGAAATACCGTGGGCGTTGCAAATCTCGGCAATCTTTTCCATGCCGTCGCTGATGCCGTTCGATCCGGCGATCAGGGCTTCGGAAAGCTCTTTATCCTTGGCGGCACGGCCNAGGGCGACGACCACATCCAGCGACTGTTTGTTCGCGCTGTACAGGTCTTGGAGTTGGTCATGGTACACGTCTTTAAGGCTGTTCATCGGCATATCGATCTCCTTTGCGATGTGATTTGTATTCCCTGNCCAACGCGGNGANGCGCCAATGCGTTCCACGCTGTCTGCGTGCGCGGCGGCTTCGCGCGTGCCTTTATATGCACCCCAAAATCACACTCGTTCCGATGCAAGTTTTATCGTCCCCAAGGCCGGAAGCGGGGAACGAAATTCAACTTTGACGGTTGGTCCTTTGATAGCAGGAACGTGACAAAAAAAGGAGAAATTGAATGCATGGAATTTTCTACCTCATCGGCCTGATCGTGGTCGTTCTCGCCGTTCTCAACCTCATCGCCTAACAAAAGGAGCGCATCATGACTGATACAAAAAATAGCAATCCTGCCGGCGCGCAGGACCTGAATGAAAAAGTAAAAGCCACCGCCGCNTCCGCTNCGGATGAAGCCAANGCGCGGGCGAAAGACGTGGCAGACACCGTTGCCTCCGATGCTGCGCGCTATGCAGACGAAGCCAAAGGTGCCGCCGCGAGCGAAGTCAAAGGCGTGGCCAGCGCATTGCGCACCGCCGCCGACGAATTGCGCAGCGGGTCGCCGCAAGAACGCACCTTCAGCCAGCTTGCAGACGGGCTTGCGGATGCTTCTGACTCNATGCGNGACAAGGATCTGGGCGAGATGGTCGGCGCGGTAACTGACTTTGCCAAACGCAACCCCTTCGTCTTTCTGGGCGGTGCTGCCTTGGTCGGCTTTGCCGCGACACGGTTTGCCAAAGCGTCGAATACTGGCGCACGCGGCGAACGCTACGCCTACGAGGGCCGCGAGATGGAGCGCCCCGTACCGGCAGAGCGCGCGCATAACCTNGATACAGGTGATGTCGCCAGCCCCGCCGTAAACACCACACCAAAAGGGAGCACAGTATGACCACCGATCCCAATAAATCCACCGGCAGCCTGCTGAGCGATGCGCTGACCCANGTCAGTTCGCTNGTCCGCAGCGAGGTCGATCTGGCCCGTGCCGAAGTAAACGAAAATCTGAAATCTGCAGGTGCGGCCATCGGTCTGATCGTCGGCGCTGTCGTTGTTGCCCTGACCGCATTGAACGTGCTGTCCGCGGCATTGGTCGCAGCGCTTACCGAAGCAGGCATCCCTGCGGGGTGGTCGGCCCTGATCGTCGGCGTTGCCTTTGCACTGATCGCCTATGTGATGGTCAACAAAGGGACCAATGCGCTNAAGCTCAGCAGCTTGGCACCGACTCGCACTACCAAAAACGTAAAACGTGACGCGCAAGCCGTGAAGGAGGTTTACGATGACAAGTAATAACCGCAGCCCCGAAGAAATCGAACGCGAGATCGAGCGCGAGCGCGCCGGANTGACCAGCACGCTGGATGATCTGCAAGACAAGTTCTCGGTCGAAACCATNGCCCGCCAATTCTCGGATCAGTTCCGCGAGCACGGGGGCGACATNGGCCGCTCTGTCACCGATGCGGTAAAGCGCAATCCGATNGCGCTGGCGCTGACCGGTGTTGGCCTCGCGTGGTTGATGGCCGGCGACAAGATGCCAGGCCGCGACCGCTATGTCTCGCGCGATGATCGCGATTATCGCGACACCCNCGGNCGTGCAAACTATTACGGTGTCCGNCACGACGACCACGACCTTCCGGTCAGNGCNNANCAGCATGGCGTTGTTCCNGTGGGCCAGCGTCGTGATNTGGGGCCACAGCCCGGCGATCCGTCCAAGCCATATTACTCGGGCGATGTTGCGCGGACGGGTGATGTGCCNNCNTGGGCGCTTACCGAAGATGATGATCANCCNGGTATCGCNCAGCGTGCAGGCGANGCGGCATCGCGCGCCGGNGACCGTGTNTCGGGCGCGGCGTCCAGCGTAGCGGGGTCCGCCCAAAACGCAGGCTCGGCCGTGGCAGACAAAGCCAAGGGTGCCGCAGGTGCGGTGTCTGATGCTGGTCATTCCGTCGCATCGGGCGCTCGCGACTTTGCATCCTCCGCCTCCGAACGCGCAGCGCAGTTGCGCCGCCGTCTGGCCGAGGGCACCGAAGACCTGTCAGAGCAAGCCCGCGAGCGTGTCATTGCCGCCCGTGAAAGCGCCGTTCGCGCCCGTGCGACAGCCGCCTCCTATGGCCGCGAGGGTCGGGATCGTGCCGTCGATATGTACGAAGAACAGCCCCTGATCGCCGGTGCGCTTGCGCTCGCCGTTGGGGCCGCTATCGGGGCCGCACTACCCCGCAGCCGGACCGAGGACCGCTACATGGGTCAGCATAGCGACCAGTTGATGGCCGACGCTGAACGTATCTTCGCCGAAGAAAAGGCAAAGCTCGGCAAGGTTGCTCAGGCGGCCTCTGACGAGGCGAAGAAGGTGTTGCGCGAAACCAAAGAGGACGCGGACGCCGCGGCCCCGGGTGATACGGCGGCAGACGCGATTGTCGAGAAGGCCAAAGCCTCCGGCCAACGCGTTGTCGACGCTGCCGAAGCCGAGGCGGATAAACAGGGTGTTGGGAACGTCAAGAAGTCCTGATAACGCCGATATAGCTGATAAAAGCCCGCGCTTCATTGCGCGGGCTTTTTTGTGTCGTGTCGCCAGCGGTAAGGGCGAAGGGTACCACGACCGCCCCAGGGATCGGGATTGGACGATGCGCTACCCCCGTGCCGGATCTCCTGCCGGGAAATGGCCAAACACAGACAAAACCCCACAAAAAAACCGGCGCAAGCTTTCGCCGCGCCGGTTGCTTTGTTTACGGATGCCGCCGGTTACATCTCTGGCAGGTCCGACAGGATCTTGTCCATCGTCGCGGGCAGATCGCGTACCCGCACACCGCAAGCGTCGTAGATCGCGTTGATGATAGATGCGCCTGCGCCGCAGATACCCAGCTCTCCGATGCCTTTGGCCTGCATGGGGTTCGCCCAAGGGTCACGTTCCTGCACGAAGTTCACGGTCAGCTGTGGCACATCAAGGTTTACCGGCACGTGGTATTCAGCCAGATCGTTGTTCACCAGATGGCCGTCGCGTTTGTCGAACATCAGCTCTTCGGTCAGCGCCATGCCGATGCCAAAGGTCATGCCGCCCAGACATTGCGAGCGCGCCGTCTTGGCGTTCAGGATGCGACCGGCGGCGAAGCTGCCGTGCATCCGGCGCACGCGCGTCTCGCCGGTGACGCTGTTCACACCTACCTCGGCAAAGAAGGCACCGAAAGTGGCTTGGCGGCGGTCGGTCTGGGTGTCACCCTTCTTGATCGTGCCCTTGACCGTGAGCGGGCCATCCTTGGTGAATTCCGGCAGATCGGCGCGACGGTTGTTGGCGGTGGCGACCCCATCTTGCAGGGTCAGGTCGCGTTCCTCTACGCCCATAGCCTCGGCGATCTTTTTGCGCAGGGCTTCGCAGGCGACAAAAACCGACCCGCCCGAGGATGCGGCACCCCAGCTGCCACCGGATCCGGCGGCTTTGGGCAGGCTGCTGTCGCCCAAACGCACCGTCACACGGTCCGAAGGCACGCCCAGCATCTCGCCCGCAATCTGGGTGAGGATCGCATAGGTGCCCGTGCCGATGTCTGTCATATCGGTTTCAACCAGCAGGCTACCGTCCTGGTTCAGGGTCACGCAGGCGTGGCTTTCGCCCAGCATATTGACGCGAGTGGCAGAGGCCATGCCGTAGCCGATCAGCCATTCACCATCCGTCTTGCCGACCTCGCGGCTGTCCCAGCCAAAGGTCTTGGCCCCATCATCCAACGCCTCGGCCAATTTGTGGGACGAGAATGCGCGCCCGTCTGACGGGTCGACATCGGGAATGTTGCGTTTGCGCAATTCGACAGGGTCGATGCCACTAGCGACCGCCAGTTCGTCCATCGCGATTTCAAGCGCGGTGATCCCGACCGCTTCCCCCGGCGCGCGGACAGAGCCTGCACACATGCGGTTGATCCGCTTGATGTGCATCCCGATCTCGCGGTTCTCTCCGCGGTAAAGAAATGGCGTGGCCTGGGCTACCGGCTCTGCAAAGCTTTCGTCCATCAGTTGTGACACGGTGGAATCGTGCCCGATGCCGGTCATGCGCCCGTCGGCATCCGCGGCGAGTTTGATGTGCTGCACGGTCTCGGATCGACGCATTGTCGCTTCTAGCACCTGCTGGCGCGTCAATACGACAGCCACCGGTGCCCCCAGCTCGCGCGCGGCGAGCGCCGCAGCCACAGCCTCGTGGCTGATCCCCAGTTTGGAGCCGAAGCCACCCCCCACGAACGGGGCCAGAATGTGCACATTCTCTGGGTCGATCCCAAGGGCATCGGCCAGTTCATTCACATTGTATTTGAGCATCTGGTACGACCCGCGCAGGGTCAGCTTGTCGCCGTCCCATTGCGCGATCGCGGCGTGGGGTTCCATCGCCGACGAGCTATGCCCGCCGGTGCGATAGGTTTCGTCCACGGTATAGGCGGCTTGCGACAGGGCGGCGTCCAGATCACCTTGGGAGGATTGTTTTTCCTTCGGGGTCTCGATCTCTGCCGTTTCCAGGTCGGTTACCGCATCGTCGGGCGTGATCTGAAGCTCGACCATATGGGCCGCGTGGCGGGCCTGCTC
>NZ_NHBI01000016.1:0-11498 GCF_002167505.1 Sulfitobacter sp. TMED3
CTGGTGAATTTGATGCAGTTCGTGGTCATTGCTCTTCTCCTTGTTTGCGTTGCAATGATGGTCACCTTGCAGCTGGCCAAGGCCCGGCCACACCGCAGGCGGAGCGCAGCGGAGAGGGGCAGGCGCCGGTCTTTTTGCTCCGCGAGGAATGGCCCGCAGGGGCAAGGGAAAAAGATCGGCGACAACCTTTGTGGACGGGGCGACAGCTGCGACCAGCATGTCATGCAACTCAGACAAAAGGAGAAGAGCGGTGGCGGCGAAGGAAGGTAGGGGAACGGCCGAGGGAGGCGCTGCAGGGCGGGCGATGTCTTCTCTGTCCTCTTGCCCCGATCCGAATCCCGACCAGTCAGAGCTTTGCTGTCCCTGCCTCACGTGCCACGACGGCTGGTTTCCGTGGCAACCCGATGTGTGTTGTCTTGAAGCGCAGCATGGAGAACGTCGAAGCTTCGACAACCTGTTCGGATCACCGGGATTTCGAACTGACCCTCTACGGCAACCCGATAGCTTGGGTTTGCACAGCACGACCATCACCGGCCTTCTGCCAGCTTCGGTCAATGCAATCCGGCGGTCGTCGGACATCGTTTGCGACCCATGATCGCGGCGCGGAGCTGCGTGTCCGGCAAAGCGAGGACCAACAGCGGCCGAGACGCGAGGTACGTGATCACTGATGTCACACGCCCGCCCCAGCGACCGTTACCGAATGGCCGAGATGAAGCGTTACCACGACCGTGCGACGGCTGGTCGGGCTGGCTCCGGAGGAGACGGCGCGGCCAGCGGCACGTCGCAGGGAGAGGCGGCGTTTCAGCTCGGGGAGGGCGGCTGCGCGCAGCCGACCGAGTAGGGCGCGGTCCTGACCAAAGGGCAGGAGGGGCCAATAACACTAAAACCTAAGATTTGCGCATCACAAAACCCTAAAGATCGTTCGACACATACACCTAAATCATGTACGACGCTAAAACCTAAATCTCGAACGGAGCCGAATAATTATGCCGAGTGCCGCAGAGAAGCTTGCAAGCTCCTTGGAAGAGCTCGAGACACTACAGTCTGGTGGTTCGATTGCCATTCGCTCCAAAGACATGTCACGCACTCACCGCGAACGGCTGCTGAAGGCAGGCTTCCTGAAGGAAGTCATGAAGGGCTGGTACATCCCATCACGCCCCGATGAAAACGCCGGTGAGAGCACAGCATGGTACACATCGTTTTGGGGATTCTGCGCACAATACCTGTCAGATCGGTTTGGCACTGACTGGTCTCTGTCTCCTGAACAGTCCCTCATCATACATGCTGGAAACACGACAGTTCCTGCTCAGCTATTGGTAAGAGCGGTCAAGGGCGGAAACTCTAAGACCGATCTGCCCCACAACACGTCGCTTTTTGAGACGCGCGCAACGATCGCGTCAGATGAGGCGCTCGAAATCGTCGACAATTTACGCCTATTCTCCGTCGAGGATGCCCTAATCCTCGTTCCCGAGGTCTTCTTCCAAAACCATCCGACAGAAGCGCGCACTGTGCTTGCTATGATGCCGGATGCCTCACGGCTGCTTGGCAAGCTGTTGGACGGGGGGCACACGCGAGCGGCCGGCAGGCTTGCTGGTGCTTTTAGAAGCATCGGGTCCGAAAAGGTCGCAGACGAAATCCTTGCGGCGATGAAAGCCGCTTCGCATGACGTTCGCGAGATCAACCCCTTTGAGCAGTCGATTCTTGTGCCAAACGCCGGGCGGATCACCTCGCCCCACGTGCATCGCATCCGCTTGAAGTGGGAGAGCATGCGCGACGATGTTATTGATCTCTTTCCAAAGGCCCAACCCATCACCAATGACATCGACGCCTATCTCAAGCAGATCGACGAAATCTATGTCACGGATGCGTATCATTCGCTCTCCATTGAGGGCTATCGTGTCTCGCCGGAACTGATTGACAAAGTGCGTTCGGGGACCTGGAACCCAGAAACAGATGAGCAAGACCGAGCGCTGAAAGACGCCCTTGCAGCGCGTGGATATTGGGAAGCATTTCAGAGAGTGAAGGAAAGCATTCGGGCAGTTCTGGAAGGTGCTGACGCGGGTGAGGTTGTTGAGCGCGATCTGAGTGATTGGTATCGCAACCTATTCGCACCGTCTGTCACAGCGGGCATCCTGAAGGCCTCTCAACTTGCAGGCTACCGATCGTCCCCTGTGTACATTCGGCAATCCCAGCATGTCCCAATGAGTCCTGAGGCAGTTCGAGACTGCATGCCGGTCTTCTTCGACCTACTCAAGGCGGAAGATGACCCGACTGTTCGGATCGTCCTTGGACATTTCATCTTCGTATTTATCCATCCGTTCCTGGACGGGAACGGTCGAATAGCGCGCTTTCTGATGAACGTCATGATGGCCGCTGCCGGGCAACCATGGACAGTCATCAAGCTCGAACAGCGCGCGGCTTACATGGCCGCTTTAGAGACAGCGAGCGTGAGGGAAGATATTCGACCGTTTGCAGCTTTTCTGGCCGAGACAAGGGCAGCGCAATGACAAATAAATATGTTCTGGTCATGGGAAGCGCCAATGACGCCGAACGCCAGCCATTCAAGTTCTACATTTGAGCGAGTCCGACGATGAGAAACACTCATTCTGCAGCTACCGTTAAGACGCCAAGCCTGATCGACATCGCTGAGTTGCGCGTCTAGCTCATGCCAGTAACCCTAACCCCAATACGGCAGAAAGATTGTTGGTCGGGCTCCACTTGGACGATTGAGGACGAGGACCAGCTTGCTGAGCTCCTGGCCCGCGTCGCAATAGGTCAGTCGCGAACAGTGGAGCGCATATTGCGCGCCACAGGCGATTTGCCCGCGCGCTATCCCAAAGGCGGTTTCGAAGGTGCGCGAAAGCTTTTGACCGTCGGCACTGGCGACAAGACCTACCATCGGGATGGTTGGGTTTTTCAGGTCATTGCGTGGATCGCCGCTCACCGTTTCGACGATGAGGCTCTCATACGGGCTCCACAGATGATTAAAGCGGACAAAGGGTTGGATGGCCTCATTATTGAGTTCGACAGCGACGGCATTGCCCATGTTGTCATCTGCGAAGAGAAGGCGACCAAGAACCCTCGGAACCAAGTTAAATCAAAGGTCTGGCCGGAGTTTGAGCAGTTTGAAACAGGCGGACGAGACAACGAACTCATTGCGTCGGTAACTTCGCTACTTGAGGTATCCAGAGACCCAGACCCCGACGGGACTGTTGCCGATATTCTATGGAATGAAAAACGGGCATACCGCGTGGCGGTGACCGTTGGTGGCAAATATGCATCGGCAAAGGGACGCAAGGGCTTGTTCAAAGGGTATGAGAAGTCTGTACTGGGTGACGTAGCACGCCGGCGCGCCGAAACCTTAGTTTTGGAAGACGTTCGCGACTGGATAGATTGTGTAGCGGAGAAAGCGCTCGTCAAGATCGACAGTGCCGAGGCGGCAGCCAATGTATGATCCCGCAACGTCCGAACTCATCAGGTCCACCCCAGACTTGCCCGACCTGGACCGCGAAGGTTTGCCTGACCGACTTGCACGTGCTTTCGCCGAGATCGTATCGGCAAGGGTACTGCTTCGCGAGAGTGAAAATGGGGAAGAGCTTCTCGAGGACACAATTCGATTTGCACGCCGGTTGGCGCAGACCAATGAAGCATTGGTAGCCATTAATCCCGATAGAGAAAACCGGGCAGCGGCAGGCTTTGTTGCCGCAACGGCTTATCAGTTGGTTCATCAAGCGATCGCTCTACGGGACTCGGACCAGCCAGTTTCATTTGTATCGCCGAATACGATCAGTCCGGATGTTTCGGCAATGCTCCTGTTCTTGGTAGCCGGGGCATCGGCTGATGCTGCTGAGGTGGCAGACTCTATCCGCATCCCGAGCGGCGATTGGCTGCAGTCGGAACTGATTCTTCACTTGATCATGCTCGCAAAAGGACAAGTTGGTCGTATTCGGAATCGAAAGCGACCGCCCCAAGACCGACTCGTCTCGGGTACCGGTGGCGAGCGAGCCAATGCAGCGCTCTACTATCGACTCTTGCGAGGTGTGCGAGCCTTGGCCTTCGTGCTGCAAGGGCGTCGAGTGAGGGGGATGGTCGATCCAATTGCAGTCTTCTCTGAAGTAAAGTCGCTCGCCGCCGGCGCATCAGATCTGGAGGATACATTCCCCGAAGGTGCAATCGCTGTCTTTCCCGGACCGTTCCATTTGGCCAGTCTCTTGATCGCTGCAGGCTCCGCCCTGATGGAAAGCGCCGTCGTTAACCTACCGCCTCCGGATGGCGTACCTGAGGATCGTTGGACCGAGGCCATGAAAACGGTTGCCGAGACGCGCCCGTATCTGTGGCGTAATCACAAGGACGCCGTCGCCCAAGGGTACCTCAAGATTGGCACATCTGCTGCGATAGGGTTCCCCACTGGAGCCGGGAAGTCGACGACCGCACAACTCAAAATTCATGCAACTTTGTTATCCGGGCGCAAGGCGGTATTCCTAGCTCCTACGCACGCTCTCGTTGATCAGACAGCACGGGACCTGCGCGGTGCATTTCCGCGGGCAACCGTTCGCGGTGAACGTATGGACGAATTCGGGTTTTCTGGGGATAGCGACGAGTTGCCGGACGTCATGGTGATGACTCCAGAAGCCTGTCTCCTTACCAGTCATATGGAACCAGAGCGGTTTGATGACGTCGGTCTTTTGATCTTCGATGAATGTCATCTGATGCATCCGAGCACTGACGGAGACCGGAGAGCAATCGACGCGATGCTATGCATCTTGGGGTTTACCCGCGTTGTACCGGACGCCGATATCGTCCTGATGTCGGCTATGATGAAGAACACATATGAACTGAGCGGTTGGCTGGCGGAGCTGACAGGTAGAAACTCTCTTGCTCTCGACAATGCATGGAAACCAACCCGGCAACTAAGGGGATGCGTCGTTTACGATGAAAAGAGACTTGCTGACCTGCGAAAACTCTTGCGGAATGCTCGCGCAAAAAGCTCCACTGCGGGGGTTCCTGCTGCGGTAAAGCGCAAGCTGACGGCAAAACCAAACGCGTTCTTCAGCGTGAAGCAGACATGGGCGTCACAGGTTCGCCGCGACTATGCTCTTGTACCACTCTTGAACGAAACACTTCAGCTTTCGACAAACAAGTTCTGGAAAGTGACGCCCAACTCCGGTGTCGTTGCATCTTCAGTCGCTGCTGCAGCCGCTGGAGCAGGGCTACGAACTCTCGTCTTTTCTCAATCCATACCGAATGCCTTTTCTATATCAGAAAAGGCCGGGGCAGCGCTTGATGAATGTAGTGTCGAACTGACTGAAACTGAGCAGCGTCTGTATGAGATTTCCGTCGATGAAATGGGTGGTGCTGATCAGCTGTACTTGACTCTTGTGGGCGGAAAATTGGCATCCCAGGCTGCGACGCACCATGGACAATTGCTTCCTGAGGAACGCCAGCTAGTGGAGGCGCTGTATAAGCGAAAGGGGGCGTTGGCCGTGCTCGCAGCGACCCCGACGCTCGGTCAAGGTATGAACTTGCCTGCCGATTTGGTCATCATAGCAGAAGACAGCCAATTCGACGCCTCTTCCGGTCGAAAAGACCTCCTGGGCCCAGAGGACCTGCTAAACGCAGCCGGTCGTGCCGGCCGGGCAGGCGAAAGCGCAACCGGTATCGTTCTAGTCATCCCCGGACAGGTCGTCGGCCTGGACGATGCTGAGAACAAGATCGGGTCAAGATGGAGTAGGCTGCGAGACATATTTGGCCAAACCGATCAGTGTTTGGTGCTGGACGATCCATTTACGGCCCTAATGGACCGTATCCACAATAGCGCAACTGAAATCGGTGACTTGGAGCGTTACGTCGTCGCGCGCTTGGCAGAAACTGATCATGGCGACGATGGAAAAGTTGACATACGACTTGGCCTCGCGAGGAGCTTCGCGGCTTATCGTAAACGTCAAGATGCGGACGAAGACTGGGTTGAAAGCAGAACTGCCGCAGCACTTTCACTTCTGAAGAGCGATGATGGAGACCTAGCCGTTGAGAAATTGTCTTTGCGCAACACCGCATCCATGTTGGGGCTGCCGGAGGATATTCTGGACGACATGTCAAAGGCTCTCAGCAAGCACGGTTTTAGAAACTTCAAAACCGTCGAAAGCTTGTGCGATTGGGTGTTCGAGTGGCTGATGGTTAAACCGGAGTACCTGGTTCGCTTGGTCAAGTTGGAGACCCTGGAGTATCTCTTCGGAACGGAAATCAAGAAGCTAAAGGATGATCAATCGCGTGCATCCTACTCACTTCCGAAGCTTCGCGCGGCCTTGAAGGACTGGATGAACGGTGCGCCGCTCAAGAAAATTCAAAAGCGGCTTTCTGACAAAACACGCGACAAGAAGCGCTCTACGAGTGCTCGAAAGTTCGTGATTAGACTTGTTCCTGATCTCGCCCATCTCATGGGGGCGCCGCTTCAAATCCTTCAGGGTCATGTCAACGTGCATTCGGCGGAAAAGACAGAACCGTGTACAGCGATGGTGTTTGCCAATCGTTGCGTAAGGCGGGGATTTTCAAATGCTGAGATGGCCGCGTTTGGGTCACTTATGTGGTCAGCCAAATGGTCGCGGCATGAAGTCCATCGACATTTCGCAGAAATCGTACCCTATCTCAAACCGGCTGCGGTTAGTGAATCTCAAGAGGCATTGGAAGCACGCGTGGAGTCCGCTTCTGATAGCGAACTAAACAATAGAGATCTGGACGACCTCATCTAATCAGCAAGATTGGACGGCTCGACAATTTCCAATTCCGGCAGATCCCGCAGGCTCTGCAGATCGAACGTCACCAGAAACGTCTCCGTCGTCACGAAGGTATGCGGCGCCCCGGGCCGCGGCGACCGGGGCCCGCTGGCGATCAAGTCCTTGTACCGCAGCCGGGCCAGAAGATCGCGACTGACCTCCTTGCCGAAGATGTCGGCCAGCCCGGCGCGGTCGATCGGCTGGTGATAGGCAATGGCGCAGAGCACCCCCATCTCCATCTCGGTAAAGGCGAGGGACTGGTCACCAAGGTCGGCGGTGGTCTTGATCGCATCGGCAAACTGCGGTCGCGTGCGGAACATCCAACCGCCAGCCACTTGGGCCAGTTCGTAAGGACGACCCGTCAGCTCGGCCTGGATGTCCTCGATCAGCATCTCCACGGAGGCCCCCTGCCCCACCACGCGGGCCAGATCTTCGCGACNTACCGGTGAGGCACTGGCGAAGAGCACCGCTTCGACCCGGCCCATCCATTCGCGCCAGCGCAACTCCTGCGGCAGGTCCTCGAGCTCGCGGTCAAAAACGGCGCCGCTTTCATCCGCCGGTTGCCGTTTCCTCGTTGCCGTCATCATGGCGCGATCCCATAGAGCCGGAAAGTAGGCCGCCCGGTCAGTTCTCGCGCCACGCCCAGCTCGACCAGCCGGTCGCAGAACCGCCGCGCGGCACGATCTGTCATGGAGATCGACGTGCCGCGAACAAGTGGTGACAACTGTCACTGTACCCTAATTTGTGAATCGGCATGCGAAATTGACCCACTTGGGTGGGTTATGAGCGAGTAAAATTGACCCACCTGCCACGTTAGCATCCGCGCTGGATAGCGCGGAGGAATGAGCAGGTGATATTGATGGAAAGTGTATCGAAGATCCGTCGTTGGATATTGGTTGAGGGTCGCAGCATCCGATCTGTGGCGCGGGCAACCGGTTTGTCGCGGAACACGGTGAAGAAGTATCTGAAGGACGACAGTCCACCGAGCTATCAGCGGCAAGCGCCACCGGCCCGGCATAAGCTGTGCGATGGATTTGACGCGCGGCTCCAAGAGCTTTTCGAGCAGGATCACAAGCGCCCGCGCCGGGAGCGGCGGACGGCCACGAAGCTTTACGAACAGCTCGTCTCGGAAGGGNATACTGGGTCCTATTCTCCGGTTCAGCGATTTATCCGAGACCTCAAACGTGCCGATGCTGGATCGGGAGAGGCGTTTATCCCCCTGCATTTTGCTGCTGGTGATGCGCTCCAGTTTGACTGGAGTGAAGAGCGCGTGGTTCTCGGTGGTGTCGAGCAGAAGGTAAAGGTTGCTCACTTCCGCCTGTGCCATAGTCGCAAACCTTTTGTCGTAGCCTATCCCGGCGAGAGCCAAGAAATGGTGTTGGATGCCTTTGTACGGGCGCTGTCCTTCTACGGCGGGGTTCCGCGACGGGTGATCATCGACAATCCCAAAACGATGGTGACCTATGTCTCCCGCTCGAAGGACCGAGTGTTCCATCCTCGGTTCCTGGCATTGATGAACCACTATGTAATGGAGCCGGTTGCCTGCACCCCCGCGTCGGGTTGGGAGAAAGGTCAGGTGGAGAACCAGGTCCATTTTTTACGAGGCCGATTGTTTGTTCCCATGCCAGCTTTTGATGATCTGGATGGGCTGAACAACTGGTTGCGTCTGCGCTGCGAGGAATTGGCAAGCCGCGCCCACACTGAACAATCGTCCCGCACGATTGCGGAGGTTTTTGAAGATGAGCGCGCCGAGCTGCGCCCCCTGGGGCGGGCTTTTGATGGTTATGTGGAAAAGACGGTGCGGGTCCGTTCCACCTGCCTGGTTCAATATGCCAGCAATCGCTATAGCGTGCCTTCCCGGTTTGCAGGCCAGCATGTCTCCTTGCGCGCCTATGCGAGCCGGATCGTGCTGGTGTCAGGCCAGGACGTTATTGCCGAGCACAAGCGTCGCTTCACCCGCAACGTCAGCTACTTTGAACCTTGGCATTATGTTCCTCTACTGGATCGCAAGCCCGGCGCTCTGCGCGACGGCGCCCCTTTTGTGGACTGGCAACTGCCTGAGGCCATGCATCGGATCAGGGAGCATTACATGGCTGGCAAAGGCGGGGACCGGGAGTTCGTCGATCTGCTTCTACTGGCCCAGGACCACGGAATCGAGGTGGTGGAGACGGCCTGCGAATTGGCAGTTGAACAAAACACGTTGCGCCTTCCTGCCATCACTAATCTGATCAACCAGTTGGTGGAGCCAATCATCACGCCGTTGAATGAGGGCAATGTCTATCCGCAGCTGACCGTGCGGCCCGAGGCCGACTGCAAGCGCTATGAGGCGCTCTGCTCGGCCGAGGAGGCTGCCGCATGAACGCTCTCATCGACCAACTGACCGCCTTGAGGCTGCATGGAATGGCAGCTTGCGCCCATGATTTGCTGTCCGCGCGCAAGCCACCAAGTCTGACCACAGCGATAAAGCAACTGATCGACGCGGAAACCGTAGAGCGGCGGGTGCGTTCCATCCAGTATCAAATGCGCATCGCGAAGTTCCCCCATCATAAGGACTTCGCCACCTTCGATTACGGCGCGGCCGCGGTGAGTAAGGCCCAGATCGAACCCTTCTGCTCGGGTCAGTTCACTGAAGAGGCGCACAACCTTATCCTGGTCGGCGGAACCGGGACAGGCAAAACTCACATCGCCATCGCGCTTGGAACCACATTGATCAACAACGGCAAGAAGGTCCGCTTCTTCAACGCGGTCGATCTGATCAATGCTCTGATCAAGGAACAGGCCGACGGCAATGCCGGGAAGATCATCCGGCAGCTGTCGGCTCTGGATTGCGTCATCATCGACGAGTTGGGCTACATCCCGTTCCCGAAATCCGGCGGCGCGTTGCTGTTCCACCTGATCAGCAAGCTCTACGAGAAAACCAGCGTCATCATCACCACCAACTTGGAGTTCGGGGAATGGGTCGCTGTCTTCGGTGATGCCAAGATGACAACTGCGCTCTTGGATCGCGTCACGCACCACTGTGCCATCATCGAAACGGGCAACACGTCATATCGCTTCGCTCAGAGCAAAAGTCGCAGAGAAAAATAGCCGCATCGCAAGCAAAGCCCCCAGACGGACTCGCTATATGAGGGCGGTCCGCCTGGGGGCTTTGGCACCCAATAGGCGGGTCAAAATCAAACGCTGAAACCGGGTCACTTTTAAACGCTCATTGACANCCCTAATTAATCAGAATCTGCGGATTCAGGGTCATTTTGGGCATTTTTGTACCCTTAATTGCAGTATATCCACAGGCCCGGTGCTTCAGGATTTGACCGCATCTGAGCACCTCCAAATTGCATCGGCCCGCGCCAGAAGCGCTTGACGATCTGCCCCAGATCCAAGCTCGGAGATGGCCTGCCGGGCTGCTCGTAGAGCGCTTTCTGACGCTCTCGACTTGCTCGTTCTATGTTCTTCCTGTTCCGGCAGATGTTCTGTTTCCCGCCGTCCCGGAAGCCGCTGGTCGAGGTCATTCGACAGAGCACGCATCCGTTCAATCACCCGACCATGCTGCGGAAAGGCGCGGCGTAACCCCCGAACCGCCCAATAGTTTCCTCTCAGAATGAGGGTAGCGCCCACAATGGGACGGGTCACGCCGACACCAACCGCGGCAAGTGCCATCAACCTTTCGCGCCCGTTCCCAGATGTGAGCGACCCCAGATTCCCGATCTCCAGCGCTGCCAAGAGATGCAAGGTCAAATCCACCCGGCGCAACCGCGCGGGATTGTTCGTGGTGACGGCGGACTTCAGAGCTTTGGCACCGCGATCAGCGCGCGCAAGAAGCCGACCTGATACGGCTACTTTTGGATACTGGCAAGTTCATCCAATCAGGAGCGTCTCTTTGCTTTTTTCACTAATTCTTGCAGTTATCGCCATCGTTTCGAGTAGTTGGATACATCTTGCGGTCATGCGGTGGGTATCGGTTGGCATGGCAAAGATACCTTTGGAGCCGTTCAATCGTGTCATGATGGCCGTACTGATCCTGTTTTTCGCGCATTTCGCCGGAATAGTTGTCTTTGCAGGCATGTTTGGCGTCGGTCACCAGCTTTTGAGCATCGGCGGCTTTTCCGGTGAGAGCGTTGATACCGTTCTGGATTATTTTTATTTTTCCGTCGTCAGCTATACGTCCCTTGGTCTTGGCGATATTTTCCCGACAGATCACCTGCGTCTTCTGACGGGCGTCGAGGCCTTGACCGGACTGTTGCTGATCGCGTGGTCAGGTGCATATCTTTTCGCGATGATGAACCGGCTTTGGGATTGGCCCCCCTGCGCCGAGCCTGACAAACCGAAAAAATGAAAAAGGGCATACCCGACACCTGCTAGCCGAACGCGCCTTTTTCAGGAGGGCTATAGCACTTTCGAGAAGTGTTTTAGTGGTCTTCGCTGGGTCGTGGTGCAGTCCAGCGCGACAGATAAATCCGTTGGAACACAAAGACTGATGTGATCGCAATCACAGCGTACACAACAATGAGCGGATCGGATTGCAGCTTCATAGCTGTAAAGGCCACCAGCACCACAGCGTCAAACAACAAGGCCAAGACGATGACAAATGCTTTCGCTTCAACCTCTTTTCGCATGAAGCGCAAGACGCCCCAATGGACGATCATGTCCATGATCAGATAAAAGAAAGCCCCCAATGACGCGATCCGGGTCAGATCAAAAAACACCGCAAGGATAGAGGCGATCACCACC
>NZ_NHBI01000017.1:0-156621 GCF_002167505.1 Sulfitobacter sp. TMED3
GGGGGGGGGATGGCGGGGTCGGGCATCTGCCGCTGGGTAATTTCACAAGGGCCGGGGCAAGGGGGTTGCAAAGCCGCCAATGCTCTGGCCCTTTTGCGTGAAATAGCAAAAGGATCCCCCGATGCGCGCCATGCAAGTCACCGCCTATGACCAGCCCCTGTCCGAGCAAGAGCTGGAAATGCCCGTCCCCGCCGCTGGCGAAGTGTTGATCAAGGTCGATGCCTGCGGGTTGAACTTTGGTGACCTGCTGATGATCAAGGGGACCTATCAGCAAAAGCCGGATCTGCCCTTCACGCTGGGGATGGAGCTTTCGGGCAGCGTCGCCGCCGTGGGGGAGGGCGTGACCGAACTGGCCGTTGGTCAACGTATCTCGGCTTATAGCGGCCTGCTGGGGCTGGCCGAATATGCCGCCATTCCCGCCAATGTCTGCGTGCCGATCCCCGACGATATGCCGGCCGAGGATGCTGCGGCGTTTCTTGTGGCCTATGGCACCAGCCATGTGGCGTTGGACTATAAGGCGCGGCTGCAACCGGGGGAACGTCTGCTGGTGCTGGGGGCATCAGGCGGGGTCGGGCTGACAGCAGTAGAGCTGGGCAAGCTCATGGGGGCAGAGGTCATCGCCTGCGCCCGTGGTGCGGCCAAGCTGGAGATTTGCCGCGCTGCCGGGGCCGACCATCTGATCGATTCGGAAACCGATGACATCCGCGAGGTGGTGAAATCCTTGGGCGGGGCAGATGTGGTCTATGACCCGATCGGCGGCGACCAGTTTAAGGCGGCGCTGCGGGCCTGCAACCCCGAGGCCCGCATCCTGCCGCTTGGGTTTGCCTCGGGCGAGGTGCCGCAGATCCCTGCCAATATCCTGCTGGTCAAGAACATCGACGTGCTGGGTTTTTTCTGGGGCGGGTACAAGAACTTCAAACCGCAGGTGCTGACAGACAGCTTCAAGGTGCTGATCGACTGGTATAGCGCCGGCAAGCTGAAACCCCATGTGAGCCACGTGCTGCCGCTGGATCAAGCGAACGACGCGCTGGACCTGCTGCGCACGCGCAAGGCGACGGGCAAGGTCATCGTACGGGTCAGCTAGGGTCTGCGCATTATCGGCGATTTGGCGACTGTTGAGGTCTTTAGCGGCCCTATCGCAAAAGCTGGGCCCGCGCGTTTGACCTTGGCGTTGCCAATTGATGTGCGCTAGGTTGTCGCAAAGCCATCAACGGAGAGCCCCCATGAAAATGTCAGAGACCCGCCAGATCGCAGCCAGCCCGGCAGAGGTATATGCCGCGCTGCTGGACCCTGACATGCTGATCAAATGCGTCCCCGGCGCAACCGAGGTGACCGGTTCGCCGCAAGAAGGGTTCGAGGCGACAGTGGTGCAGAAGGTCGGCCCCGTCAAAGCCACGTTCAAGGGGCAGGTCACCATGACCGATATGGTGCCCGACCAGTCGATCAAGATCAGCGGCGAAGGCAAAGGCGGTGCTGCGGGCTTTGCCAAGGGTGAGGCGGACGTGACGCTGGCTGCTGTCGATGGCGGGACCGAGCTTTCCTATGACGTCGAGGCCAAGGTCGGCGGCAAGCTTGCGCAGCTTGGCAGCCGGATCATCGACGGGTTTGCCAAAAAGATGGCGGACCAGTTCTTTAACAACCTGCAAGAAACGCTTGAGGGCCCAGCCGAGGATGCGCCGGCGGAAGCGGCAGAGGCAGCGGATGCACCAGCCGAGAAAAAGGGCTGGTTCGGCCGCAGCAAAAGCTGACGGGTAGGGCCTGTTCACTTTGGGATAATCAGTCTAGTTTCCGGCCAACAACACCGGAGACGCCCATGCCTGACATCGTAAAGATCACCGACCTGCGCAAGGCCTATGCAGATGGGTTCGAGGCGCTGAAAGGCGTGTCGCTGAACATCCGAGAGGGCGAAATCCTTGCCCTGCTTGGGCCTAATGGCGCAGGGAAAACGACACTTATTTCAACCATTTGCGGGATCACGACCGGCACAGGCGGCAGCGTCACTGTGGGCGGTTTCGACACGGTAAACGACTACCGTGGTGCGCGGTCGATGATCGGGCTGGTACCGCAAGAGATCAACCTTGAACCCTTTGAAAAAGTCATCAGCACTGTGCGTTTCTCGCGCGGGTTGTTTGGGAAACCCAAGGATGATGCAGCAGTTGAAAAGATCCTGCGGCAGCTATCGCTTTGGGACAAGAAAGACAGCCAGATCCGCGCCCTGTCGGGCGGGATGAAACGTCGTGTCTTGATCGCCAAGGCATTGGCGCATGAGCCCCGCGTCCTGTTCTTGGACGAACCCACCGCCGGCGTCGACGTAGAGCTGCGCCGCGATATGTGGAACATCGTCGCGGACCTGAAGGCCAGCGGCGTGACCATCATCCTCACCACCCACTATATTGAGGAAGCCGAGGCGATTGCCGACCGGATCGGTGTGATCGCCCATGGCGAGCTGCTGCTGGTCGAGGATAAAGACACGTTGATGTCACGCATGGGGAAAAAGCAGTTGGTGGTGCAGCTGACCCAACCGATTGACGCGATCCCCGACAGTCTTGTCTCTGACGCGCTGACCCTGTCCGACGACGGGCACGCGTTGATCTATTCCTATGACACGCGCGCAGAGCGGACGGGCATCACCAAGCTGTTGTCCGATGTGGCGGCTGCGGGGCTTGTGCTGTCTGATCTTGAGACGTCGCAAAGCAGTCTTGAGGATATTTTTGTCGATCTGGTCAAGGAGGACGCGGCATGAACTGGATCGCTGTCAAATCCATCTACACATTTGAAATGGCGCGCTTCTTTCGCACCATCACGCAGAGTCTGATCTCTCCGGTGTTGTCGACATCGCTGTATTTCGTCGTGTTCGGCGCGGCGATCGGCAGCCGCATCCAAGAGGTCGAAGGCATAAGCTATGGCGCGTTTATCGTACCGGGGCTGATCATGCTTAGCGTGATCACGCAATCGATCTCGAACGCGTCCTTTGGCATCTATTTCCCCAAGTTCATCGGCACCGTGTTCGAACTTTTATCCGCGCCGGTTAACTTTATCGAAATTGTCTGCGGCTATGTCGGGGCTGCGGCGACCAAGGCACTGTTTATCGGGGTGATCATCCTGCTCACGGCGTTCTTCTTTGTGGACATCACCATTCAGCATCCGATCTGGATGGTGGCCTTTCTGGTGCTGACCTGCATCAGCTTTTCGCTGATGGGCTTCATCATCGGTATCTGGGCGGGCAACTTTGAACAGTTGCAGCTTGTGCCGCTGTTGATTGTGACGCCTTTGGTCTTCCTTGGGGGATCGTTCTATTCGATCTCTATGCTGCCGCCGGTGTGGCAGGTGATCTCTCACTTTAACCCGGGGGGGTATCTGATCTCGGGCTTCCGCTGGGCCTTCTTCGGATCGGCGGATGTGCCGATTGTGACAAGCCTTTTGGCCATCGCGGGTTTTACGGCCCTGTGTCTTGCGGTGATCGGTTGGATTTTCCGTACCGGCTGGCGGATTAGGCAGTAAGTATCGGGTGCCCTCCTTGTTTGCAGGTATGGTGCACTCTACATGGGAAGGTATGAGAAAATACCTTCCCTTCTTGGCCTCCCGTCCGACGGTTTCCGTGGTGCGACTGTCCGGCGTGATCGGGGGCCGCACCCGTGGTGGCCTGAACGACAGCGGCATTGGCCCCGCCATCGACAAAGCATTCAACCGCGGCAAACCTGCGGCTGTGGTTTTGGAAATCAGCAGTCCCGGCGGTAGCCCGGTGCAATCGTCGTTGATCGGTGCACGCATCCGGCGTCTGGCTGAGGAAAAGAACATCCCTGTCATCGCCTTTGTCGAAGATGTCGCGGCCTCTGGCGGATATTGGCTGGCCGCGGCTGCGGATGAAATCTGTGCCGATCCCAGTTCCGTTCTGGGGTCCATCGGTGTGATCTCGGCGTCTTTTGGTGCGGATGAATTTATCCAACGCCACGGGGTAGAGCGGCGGGTTTATACCGCAGGCCAGTCCAAATCCATGCTCGACCCGTTCCGCCCTGAAAAGCCCGAAGATGTCGCGCGGTTGAAGCAACTGCTGGAGGATATCCACGGAAACTTCATCGATCACGTCACAGCACGCCGCGGGAGCAAGCTTGCGCCTGACACTGACCTGTTCACCGGAGAGGTCTGGCTGGCGAAACGCGCCACCGAGCTGGGGCTGATCGACGGGATTGGCCACCTGCGCCCGATGATCAAGCAACGCTTTGGCGACAAGGTGAAGTTCAACCGCTACGGCACCAAAAAAGGGCTGCTGTCCCGCTTTGGTGCGCAGATCATCGGCGACGCGGTCGACAGTATTGAAGAGCGCGCGGCCTATGCGCGGTTCGGGCTCTGACGCATGGTCTTTAAGATTGTCTTATTGTTTCTGGTCGCCATGGGCACGCTCGCATGGTTTGGAAAGATGCACTGGCTGGGCGGTAAGCGCCTGAGCCAGAAGAAATGTAATAATTGTGGACGCTATCGCATTGGGAAATCTCCCTGCGGATGCGGGGGTAAACGCGGATGATTATGCCTTGGGTTCTAAGTGTTTTGGGGCTGGTGATTTTGTTGCTGGCCGGGGATGCGTTGGTTAAGGGGGCGGTTAACCTGTCCCTGCGCCTCGGCGTGCCCGCTTTGATCGTCAGCCTGACGATTGTGGCGTTCGGGACGTCTGCGCCTGAATTGCTGGTGTCGATCAAGGCGGTGTTGGACGATTCACCGGGGATCGCATTGGGCAATGTCGTGGGGTCGAACACCGCGAACATCCTGCTGGTGCTCGGGGTGCCCGCCTTGCTGGCGACGATGCACACGTCAGAGTGTAGCACGCGCAAGACGTTCAACATGATGATTGCCGCTTCGGTGTTGTTCATCGGGCTGGCGTATCGTGGCGTTTTCGATTTCTGGGCGGGTTTCGTGTTGCTGGGGGCCTTGGCCTATGTGCTGTACGATATGTACCGCGACAGCAAAGAGCATCGCCGCGAATGTAAAAACGCTGCCGCCGCGGACCTGGAAGAGCCCGAAGGGGCCGATCCCGATATGCCGGGCTGGCGCATCGCGGTATTCCTTGTGCTCGGGTTGGTGGGTTTGCCCCTCGGGGCGGGGCTGCTGGTGGATAATGCGTCCATAATCGCGCGCGCCTACGGTGTGAGCGATACGGTCATCGGGCTGACGCTGGTGGCGATCGGAACCTCGATGCCCGAACTCGCCACGACTGTCATGGCTGCGCTGCGTCGTCAGGCTGATGTCGCCTTGGGTAACGTGATCGGGTCCAACCTGTTCAACCTGCTGGGCATTATCGGTATCGCGAGCCTTGTAGGGCCGATCCATGTTGATCCGGAATTCCTGCGGTTCGATCTGTGGGTCATGCTGGGGGCGTCGCTGCTGTTGATCCCCTTTGTGTATCTGGGGCGTGACATCAACCGCATCTGGGGCATCGTTCTATGTGCCGTCTATGCGGGCTATATGGCGGCTGTTCTGATCTAAAAGAGGTGCGGTATGAAACACGCGTTGGTAACCGGCGCCGGAGCCCGCTTGGGGCGTGCGATGGCGCTATATCTCGGGGATCGCGGGTATGACGTTGCGGTGCATTACAACAGCTCGTCCGACGGTGCAGACGAGGTTGTCTCGGAGTTGAAGGCAAAGGGGCGGCAGGCTGTCGCCCTGCAAGCCGATTTGCTGGACGAGACCGCGACGCATGATCTGCTGCCGCGCGCGGCAGGGGCACTTGGCGGGCCGATCACCTGCCTTGTGAACAACGCGTCGATTTTTGAGTACGACAACATTTCTACCGCGACAGAGGAAAGCTGGAACCGCCATATCGGTAGCAACCTGCGGGCACCTTTCATTCTGACGCAGGCCATGGCCGCGCAAGGCCTGGCTCCGGAGACTGACTCACAGGACGAGCCCGTTGCCGTGGGGCTGATCATCAATATGCTGGACCAGCGTGTGCGCAAGCTCACGCCGGAGTTCATGACATATACCATCGGAAAAATGGGGTTGTGGGCGCTGACCCAGACATCTTCCCAAGCACTGGCACCGGCGATACGGGTCAATGCAATCGGTCCGGGGCCGACCCTGAAGGGGGCCAAGCAGACCGACGAACACTTTGCGCGACAGCGGTCCAAGGTGATTCTCGAACGGGGGGCGAATCCCCGCGATATTACCGCTGCATTGGGCTATTTCCTTGATGCGCCGTCGGTCACGGGGCAGTTGATCTGCACTGACGGGGGGCAGCACCTAGGCTGGAAAACCCCCGACGCGCAAGGCCTAGAATAGGCTTTCCACGCAAGTTGTGCACCGCGGTCACATCGGTAACAAAACCGTTACAAAAAGGGGCGTGTTTTCAGTGGGTTGGAAAGTGTTAATAAAAATACCGTCTAAAATCAATGACTTGCATATATGCCTAAAAATTAGGCAAACGCCGGAAGCCCCATTAATACATGGGAAAATCCGCGCTGTTTGAAAGTTATCTGCAAGGTTATCCACAAGAGTCGTGGGTATGTTTAATCTTGTCCTACCGCTAACACTGTTGCAGCCAAAAGGTCCGAACGCTCGAATCAATGTCAGACGCTAACGAAAAACCGAAAACCGGCCATGAGGTGATTCAATCGTACCTGAAAACGATTGATGGCTCTCCTGGTGTGTACCGGATGCTCGATTCGGAAAGCCGTGTCCTTTACGTGGGCAAGGCGCGGAATTTGCGGGCGCGGGTGAGCAACTACGCGCGGCCGTCGAGTCATTCAGGCCGGATCGCGCGGATGATATCAAACACCGCGTCGATGATGTTTCTGACCACGAAGACAGAGACCGAGGCGTTGCTGCTTGAACAGAACCTGATCAAACAGCTCAAGCCGAAATTCAACGTGCTGCTGCGCGATGACAAGAGCTTTCCCAATATTCTGGTCACGGCCACGCATGATTATCCGCAGATCAAAAAGCACCGTGGGGCCAAAAAGGAAAAGGGCAATTACTACGGGCCCTTCGCCAGCGCCGGTGCGGTGAACCGCACGCTGAACCAGCTGCAACGGGTGTTCCTGCTGCGCGATTGCTCTGACGCAATGTTCGAAAGCCGCTCGCGACCCTGTTTGCAGCATCAGATCAAGCGCTGCTCTGCCCCCTGTGTGGGTAAGATCTCGCCCGAGGAATATCGCAAGACGGTGCAGGACGCGGAGAAATTTCTCAACGGTAAGTCCACCGATATTCAGGGCAGGCTGGCGACCGAGATGGCCGAGGCGTCAGAGGCGATGGAGTTTGAACGCGCCGCCGCCCTGCGCGACCGGATCAAGGCGCTGACGCAGGTGCAAACGGCACAGGGGATCAACCCGCAAGGCGTTGCGGAAGCGGATATTATCGCGCTGCACCTGGATCAGGGGCAGGCTTGCGTGCAGGTCTTCTTTATCCGCGCCAATCAGAACTGGGGGAACCGCGACTACTATCCCCGTGTGGGCCCCGATGTGGATGCCGCCGAGGTGCTGGAAGCCTTTATCGGTCAGTTCTATGACACCCGCGAACCACCGCGCCAGTTGATCCTGTCGAACGACATCGAAAGTCCCGATCTGATGGTCGAGGCGCTGTCGGGGAAGCTGGGGCGTAAAGTTGACATCGTGGTCCCCAAACGTGGCGAAAAAGCAGAGCTGGTCGATGGGGCGCTGCGCAACGCGCGCGAATCTCTGGCGCGTAAACTGGCAGAGACAGCGACCCAGACGAACCTTCTTAAAGGTATCGCTGACGCCTTTGATCTGCCTGCACCGCCGCAACGGATCGAGGTCTACGATAACTCCCACATCCAGGGGACGAACGCGGTTGGCGGTATGATTGTCGCCGGCCCCGACGGGATGATGAAAAACCAGTACCGCAAGTTCAACATTCGCGGTGATGAGCTGACGCCGGGGGATGACTTTGGCATGATGAAAGAGGTGCTGACCCGCCGTTTCAAACGGTTGCTCAAGGAAGACCCGGACCGCAAGCTTGGCATGTGGCCTGACCTGTTGTTGATCGACGGTGGTGCAGGGCAGGTGAGTGCTGTGGCGTCCATCATGCGCGAATACGGGGTCGAGGATATTCCGATGGTCGGCGTGGCCAAAGGTGTGGATCGTGATGCGGGCAAAGAGGAATTTTACCGCGTCGGCGAGCGCCCGATGGCCTTGCGGCATAATGATCCGGTTTTGTATTTCATCCAGCGTTTGCGCGACGAAGCCCACCGTTTCGCCATCGGCACCCACCGCGCCAAACGTGCCAAGGCCGTGGGGGCGACGCCCCTTGATGACGTGCCCGGCGTCGGTGCCGCCCGCAAACGCGCGCTGCTGGCCCATTTCGGGTCAGCCAAGGCCGTTGGTCGCGCGAACTTGAGCGACTTGAAGGCCGTCGACGGGGTGTCGGTTGCGTTGGCCGAACGGATTTATGCGTTTTTCCACGAACGTGGATAGCCCGAAATTTCAGCCTTCGGGCACGTGGTGGGGGCAGGACGCTCCGCGGGGAGTTTATTTTGCAAAATGAAGGCGATATCTTGGCACTTTCCCCTGTCGTCTTGCCACTGTAGGGTGACGCTATGAAGTGGAATATCCCCAATATCCTGACGCTCTTGCGTCTTGTCGCGGCCCCGGGTGTGGCTGTGATGTTCTTGTATTTTTCGCGTCCCTATGCGGACGCTTTGGCGATGTTCCTATTCATCGCCGCAGCGGTCACCGATTGGTTTGACGGCTATCTTGCGCGCGCGTGGGGGCAGGAAACCAAGCTGGGGACCATGCTGGACCCGATTGCCGACAAGGCGATGGTGGTGATTGCGCTGATGGTGATCGTCGCGGTTTCAAGCTGGTCGCCATGGCTGGTGCTCCCTGCCACCGTGATCCTGTTTCGCGAAGTCTTTGTTTCGGGCCTGCGGGAGTTTCTGGGGGATGTGTCCGGCACCTTGAAGGTCACGGCGCTGGCCAAGTGGAAGACAACCGCGCAGATGGTCGCGATCGCCGTGTTGTTCGGGCAGGGGCTGTTCGAACATTACTTTGGCATGTCGATTTTCGGCATGGATAATGCCTTGGTCAGCGCCATACTCTCTGGCAAGGAAGAGGACGTTCTAGGGCTCACCTGGAAGTTCCACGGGATGATCTGGGCCGGCCGGGTCGGGTTGGCGCTGCTTTGGGTTGCGGCGGCGCTGACGGCGATCACCGGCTATGATTATCTGCGCAAATCCATGCCCCATCTGGTGGAGCCACGCTGATGAATATCTTGTATTTTGCATGGGTTCGCGAACGTATCGGGCTTCCTCGTGAGAAGGTTGATACGTCGGCCCGCACTGTTCTGGACCTTGTAGAGGAACTGCGCGCGCGCGAAGAGCGCTATGCGGTCGCCTTTTCCGATCTGTCCGGCCTGCGTGTGGCCGTGGATCAGGAACTTGCCGATTTCGATGCCTCGTTAGACGGGGTGCGCGAAGTGGCGTTTTTCCCGCCGATGACAGGGGGCTGAGATGAAGATCTCGGTTCAGGAAGCGGGTTTTGATCTGGGGCAGGAAAGCCAGGATTTCGCTGCCGGTCATCGGGATATGGGCGCCATCGTGACCTTCACCGGCATCGTGCGCGATCTGCCCGATGATCCGTTGCAGGCGATGGAGATTGAACACTACCCCGGCATGACCGAGTCTGCCCTGACCGAGATGGCCGAAACCGCGATGGCGCGGTTTTCGCTGGGGGATGCGCTGGTCATTCACCGCTTCGGCCGACTGCTGCCGGGCGAGATGATCATGATGGTCGCCACCGCTGCGCGCCACCGCAAGGATGCGTTTGAAGCGGCTGAATTCCTGATGGATTACCTGAAGTCGCGCGCACCCTTTTGGAAGCGTGAGATCACTGCCAAAGGGGCGGATTGGGTTGCATCAAAGGCAGAAGACGAAGACGCGCTGGCCCGGTGGTAAGCGGCACCTCGGTCTTTCAGCTGGCCTGTTGACGATCGATATAGGCGCGCATTTCTTCCGCTTCGTGGCGTGCATCGCGCAACCCGTCCATCGCCGCGCGCAGCTCTGCCTCGGTCTGGTTGAGCTGGTTCGTCAGCTCTGCCTCGCGCTGTTGCAGATAGGTGATCGCCTGATCGCGGGNTTCTTCCGCTTCGTGCAATTCCTGGCTCATTCGGTCAAGCTGGGCGACATCGTCGGCCGCCACGCGGGTAAAGCGGTGCAGCAGCCAGTTGGCAAACCATCCAAGGCAGAAGGCGACGAATAGGATAATCGCTGTCGCGATGACAAATTCGGTTCTGCTCATGTTAGTTGCCTTCTTGGGTCTGGTCGGATGGTGTGTCTGTATCGCCTGTATCCGCGCCATTTTCCAGCGCTGTTTCGTCAGAATCTTCCGACGNGCCTTCATTGATCAGCTTAAATTCGATCCGGCGGTTCGCNTCGCGGCCTTCTTCGGTGTCGTTGGAGGCAACGGGCGATTCTTCGCCATAGCCCTTGGCCACGAAGGAGCCNGTGATTACGCGGCGGGCGCGCAGTTCGTTCAGCACCGATTGGGCCCGCGACTGGCTCAGCGCGAGGTTCATTTCCTCGCGGCCCTGGCTGTCGGTATATCCCTGTACCTCAAGTGCTATGTCGCGGCAGTCTTGCAGGATTTCGGCAATTTGATCCATCGTACCAAGCGNCGAGGCGTCAATGGTGGCGCTGCCGGGTTCNAAGTTGATCTTGCCCTTGGCCACAACTTTGCCGATCTCGGCTTCGCATTCCTGCGGGGTGGGCAGGCCCAGAACGGGGTCGAGCTTTTCTTGATAGGCGACTTTGACCTCATAGTCTTTGCCTTCGCCCAGTTTGCCTGCCAACAAGGTTGCGATCTGCGTGCTGGCATCGGGGTTACCGGTGTTGCCCGCGACGCTGACGCTATCGGGGGTCACGATGACCGTGCCGTTGGCGAGCTTGGACAGCGCGTCGAGCGCCGACAACACGCGCGTCGGCCAATCGGCGGGCAGATCATCGACAATCCGCGCGGCGGTATAGACCTTGTCCGAGCCAAAGCTCGCCTTGGCGTAGCTGTCGGCCAATTCGCGCAGCGCGTCGTCTGTCAGACGGCCNCGCAGNTGNACCTGACCTTCGGGCGAGAGCGTGGCGACNAATTCGGGCGGGCCGGCGTCGGGGTCGACGGTTTGGGGCAGGCGGGCATTCANNGCAAAGACGTCAGGCAGGGCGTTTTCCAGCTCNCCGACGACGCGGTCAAAGACGGCGCGTTCGGTGCCTTCGGCGGCGATCAGGCTGATATCGGCATCGGCAAAGCTGACGGAGCCGCCACCGATCTTGGACAGCGCGCCGATGGCTTTNTCCACGGCTTCCGACCANCGCGGGCTTGGCACGCCAAGACCCACCGTGCAGCGTGCCGACCCCGGTGCGCCAGCCGCAACGGCCGCCTTGAGGATCCGGGCGCTGGCCTGTTCGGTATCCGCGCTGCAGGCGTCAAAGCCGGTGCTGTCTTCCTCGATCTGGAAGCGCAGGGTNAAGGGNGTGATCACCGGGCGCGGCGCGGCGATCTCCAGTGTCACCNNCAGCCCGGGAGGGGCCGCACGTTTNAGCTGGTTTTCCAGCCGTGCNTTGGCTTCTGCGCTGTCGGAAATGGCCGTGATCGCCACACGCCCCGCTTCGGCAGAGACTTTGGCACGGGGCAGTTTCTCCATCGCGGAAATGGCGAAACCAAAGGCGTCTTCCCATCCGTCGGGGGCAGGGTAATTCGCTGATTCNAGTAGGTCNGCGACATGATCTTGACCGGCGATNGATTGGAAACGGTCGATGGCCGCATCGCGGTCGGTGGTCGTGGGAATCAGCCCGATNATCGANACGCCGGAATCATTGCGCAAAATCTCGACCGAGAANTTCGGCGCGGCGATTGCGGCCTGCGCGGTCACATCCATCTGGTCAATCACGCGGGCAGCATCGACGATGGTGCCTGCGGTNCTTAGCGCATTGAACCTCGCGACTTCGTCCGGCGCGGTGCCCGACAGGGTGACCTGCAACCCGTCTGCCTGCACTTCGGCCCATGTCATCTCTTTTGCATCAAGCGCATCACGCACGCCGATCTCGGAGTTTTCCTCGATCAGGGTTACCGAAAANTTCGCAGCCACCAATGANACGGTCGCAGCGGCGGTAAAGGTCATCGCGATGATCAGGAGTGCAGATAGGCGCATAAGCTCGTTTCTGAAACCGTTAACGTTGGAGCCTTTGATACGCCCGAGGNGACAGGGGTGCAATCACNCCAGCAGGGCTGCGGCAAAAAACACCAGCGGGATCATGCCGGTATCGCGGTTCACACGAAACAGGCGCANAAGCTTGTCGTTGTCGTTGATGTCNATNCCACGCANCTGCCACGCCATATGCCACCCCATTGCCCAGGGGCCGCCAAGGGCGATGACCATCGCCAGAAAGGATGCGGAATCGCGCAGGGCAAAGATTACCGCCAGCCCCATCAGGCCCACGGTGGCGATCAGGAAGCGCCGCAGCCAATGGCCGGTATTGTCTCCGAACAGGCGGGCTGTGGATTTGACCCCGATCAGGGCGTCATCTTCCTTGTCCTGATGGGCATAGATCGTGTCATAGAACAGCGTCCACGCGATGCCNGCNGCATAGAGCACCACCGCAGGCGCGCCGAGGCTGCCGGTATGGGCGGTCCAGGCCAGCAGCGCGCCCCAGTTAAANGCGATGCCAAGGAAAACCTGCGGCCACCACGTGAAACGTTTGGCAAAAGGGTAAACGGCGACNGGNAGCAGGGCCAGCACACCAAGGGCGATGGCNGCCCCGTTGAAGGTCAGNAAAATGCCAAGCGCGATCAGCATCTGTGCGATCATCCATGCCAGCGCNNCTTTGACGCTGACCTGACCCGAGGGGATGGGNCGTGACCGCGTNCGGGCGACCTTGCCATCGATATGCCGGTCGGTGATGTCGTTCCACGTGCACCCCGCGCCGCGCATCAGCCAGGCACCGGCACCGCAGCCGATGAAGATCCACAGGTCGAACCAGCGCGGTTGCTGGTCAAACAGCATCGCCAGTGTCAGCCCCCACCAGCAGGGCAGCAGCAAAAGCCAGGTGCCAATAGGGCGGTCGGCGCGGCTGAGCCGCAGGTAGGGGCGGGTGAAACGCGGCGCAAAACGGTCGACCCAATTGTCCGCAGGGGCATCGACCACGCGTGTCGCATCATTGCCATCTGGTGTCGGCGAGGTGTCGTACATATATCTGTGCCCATGAACGCGAAAATCAGACTTTATGTAGATCATCCGTTGGGGCAGGGGCAATCCGTTCCTTTGGATAAGGCGCAGGCGCATTATCTCTTTGGCGTGATGCGCCAATCGGTGGGCGCGTCGGTTCTTTTGTTTAATGGCATTGATGGCGAATGGCGCGCCGAGGTCGCCGAGGCGGGNAAACGCGGCGGTGTGCTGGNCTGNGCCGAGCAGACGAAANCGCTGCANATGCCGCCCGACCTGTGGCTGATCTTCGCGCCGATCAAAAAGGCGCGCACGGATTTCATTGTCGAGAAAGCTGCCGAAATGGGNGCGCGGCGCATTGTGCCGGTGCAAAGTGAATTTACCAACGCCGGCCGCGTGCAGCGCGATCGTCTGCAAGCCCACGCGGTCGAGGCAGCGGAGCAATGCGGCGGGACTTTCGTTCCGGAGGTGGCCGATATGGTCCGGCTGGACCGTCTGATCGATCGTTGGGAGCCCGAGCGGTCCTTGATGTTCTGCGACGAGGCGCTGGCGGGCGAGGAAGAGGGGCTCGCATCCGCGCGGCCCGGTCCTTGGGCCATCCTGATTGGGCCTGAGGGCGGGTTTTCGGACAGTGAACGCGCGCGTTTGCGCGGGTTGGACTGGTCGCGCCCCGTCGCCTTGGGGCCGCGCATCTTGCGGGCGGATACGGCAGCAGTGGCGGCCATGACCCTGTGGCAAAAGACATTGGGAGATTGGGCGTGAGTGCGGTTTCCGGCACGCGCGTCGGAGTGGGGGTTTCACACCCCCACGCCCCCGNGGAGTTTATCTGGCAAAATGAAGCCTACAGTAGGAGAGCACGATGAGTTTTCTGCGACCTGAGGCGAAGGCTGAACTGTGGCGTTGGCGCGAGGTTCTGGGTGGAATCGCGGTCGCTTTGATCGGGCTTTGGCTGGTGGCGGGGCCGGGGTTGCTGTTGGCGATACCGGGCTATGCGCTGATCCTNGCGGGGGTGATCTTTGTCTGGATCGGCGGGCAGCGTGTGCGGTTTCGCAAGACCGGACTCGGGGCCGGAGCGGTGCAGGTGGATGAGGGGCAGATCGCCTATTTCGGNCCNCTGACCGGCGGCGTCATCGCCCTACGCGAGATGGAGCGTCTGNGCCTTGAGCGCGGGGCNTATCCGGCGCATTGGAAACTGGAACAGCCTGGACAAAATCCCGTGATGATCCCCGTGGATGCCGCGGGGGCGGACGCGCTTTTTGACGCTTTTGCCGCACTTCCGGGGCTGCGTACCGAAAGAATGTTGGCCGAATTGGCCGATGACAAGACCCTGTCCGTCGTGATTTGGGAGCGGCGTTCGATGCGGCCGGCCTCGACCCTGTTGCATTGACACCCCGTCCAAATCGCACCATCCCTTAGACCACAGAAATTGAACTCGGAGCCACCCCACATGTCTATCCCTCAATCCGGCGGCGGCCCGATCGAAAGTTACGACCAGCTGGTCAACTACCTCGCGGACGGGTGCAAGCCTAAGGAAGATTGGCGCATCGGTACCGAACACGAGAAATTCGGCTACAACAAAGAGACGCTGCTGCCCTTGCCCTATGAAGGCGATTGTTCGATCCGCGCCATGTTGGAAGGGCTGCGCGACGGCCACGGCTGGGATCCTGTGGAAGAGGGCGGCAAGCTGATCGGGTTGGTCAAGGACGGGGCTAATATCTCGCTCGAGCCGGGCGGTCAGTTGGAGCTGTCGGGCGCGCCCGTCGAAACCATCCACGAGACCTGCGACGAGGTGAACACCCACCTGCGCGAAGTGCGCGATGTGGCGGACCGGATCGGCGCGGGGTTCATTGGCTTGGGCGCGGCACCGGAATGGTCCCACGACCAGATGGATCTGATGCCCAAGGGCCGGTACAAGCTGATGAACGAATATATGACCAAGGTCGGCACGATGGGCCGGGTCATGATGCGCCGGACCTGCACGGTGCAGGTGAACCTTGATTTCGGGTCCGAAGCGGACATGGTGCAAAAGCTGCGCGTGGCACTGGCCTTGCAACCTGTCGCGACGGCGCTGTTTGCGAATTCGCCGTTTTTCGAAGGCAAGCCCAACGGCCATAAATCATGGCGCAGCCGCGTGTGGCGTGATCTGGATGCGGCGCGTACGGGCATGTTGCCCTGGGTGTTTGAAGACGGCATGGGCTTTGAACGTTGGGTGGAATATGCGCTCGATGTGCCGATGTATTTTGTCTACCGCGATGGGAAATATATCGATGCCCTGGGGCAGTCCTTCCGCGACTTCCTGAAAGGCAAGCTGCCCGCGCTGCCCGGGGAAATGCCGACGCTGAGCGATTGGGCGGACCACCTGACCACCGCCTTCCCCGAGGCGCGGATCAAGAAATTCATCGAAATGCGCGGTGCCGACGGTGGACCCTGGCGTCGTCTGTGTGCCTTGCCCGCGTTCTGGGTCGGGTTGACCTATGACCAACAGGCGCTGGATGGTGCTTGGGATCTGGTCAAAGGCTGGGACGCGGAAACGCGCGAGGCGCTGCGGGTCGCGGCCTCTGTCGACGGGTTGCAGGCCAAGGTGGGCGGCGTGCGCATGCATGACATCGCGCGCGAAGCCGTGGCCCTGTCCGAACAAGGGCTGAAAGCACGGGCGCGCAGCGGTGCCGGAGGGATGGTCCCGGACGAGACGCATTTCCTGAACGCGCTGAAGGAAAGCATCGAGACCGGCAAGGTCCCTGCCGACGAGCTGCTGGAGGATTACAACGGCAAGTGGCAGGGTGACCTCAGCCGGATCTACGCCGATTATTCTTACTGATCCTCGATGATCAGCCCGCGGACAAAGGCAATGACCTTGGCCGCGGGCATTTCGCAGGGATAAAGGCGTGCGCCGCTGGCAAGCGCATAGAGGTTCAGGCTGATATAGTCCGGACCGCCTAATTCCTCGGCAACCAGTTTCCAGCTTTTACCTGTGTTGAAGGTGCTTTTTGACCAAACATAGCGGCGGGTTTGATATCTGCCGGTGTGGGTGCCGTCGGGCAGCGCGTGGAACGCGTCCAAAAAGCGCGCGCCTACCGTAGCCGTCACAGGGTCAGTCTTTCTTGGCGCCGATCTTGGGTTCGGTGCCCGCGCGGATGCGTTTGATGTTCTCGCGGTGGCGCCAGAACACCAGCAGGGTCAGCAGAATGCCCAGAAACAGGGCGCTGCCGTAGCCCAGGAAGATCATAAAGAAGGTCGATGCTGCGGCGGATGCCAGCCCCCCGATGGACGAGGTGCGGGTGACGGCCATGGCGATCAGCCACGCCAGACAGCAGGCGAGGCCGACGGGCCATGCAAGTGCCAGCAACACACCAAGGAATGTCGCGACGCCCTTGCCGCCCTTGAACCCCAGCCAGACCGGATAGCAATGGCCCAGCATCGCGGCCAATGCGGCAATTTGGGCGGCGTCCTCGCCCGCGAAGAGCCGTGCCAGCAGCACTGCAACGGCCCCTTTGCCCCCATCCAGGATCAGCGTCAGCGCCGCCGCTTTTTTGGAACCAGTGCGCAGCACATTGGTGGCACCGATATTGCCCGACCCGATGCTGCGCAGATCGCCCAGATTCATCGCGCGGGTCAGCACCATGCCAAAGGGGACCGACCCGATCAGATAGGCCGCAACGGCCCAGAACAGGAGCACGAATAGGGAAGAGTCGATCAGGGGCATATTCAGGAGGCCTTATAGATGCAGGTGCCGGAAACGTAAGTTTCCAAGACCTTACCTTGCATGCGCATCCCGTCAAAGGGGGTGTTGCGCGATTTCGACCGCAAAACCTCGCGGTTCATCACGAAAGGCGCGCCATCATCAAACAGCACCAGATCGGCGGGGGCACCGACGGACATCCGCCCCCCGGGCAGCCCCAGACGTTTCGCAGGGTTGAACGACAGCGCACGCCACAATGTGGCAATATCGATCATCTCGGCGTGGACCAGTCGCAAGGCTGCGGGCAGCAGGGTTTCCAATGCGACGGCCCCCGATGCGGCTTCCTCGAACGGGAGCCGTTTGGATTCCTCGTCCTGCGGGGTGTGCATGGAACAGATGATATCGATCAGACCAGAGGCCACGGCCTCTACCACGGCGATGCGATCCTCTTCGTCGCGCAGGGGGGGCTTGAGCTTGAAGAAGGTGCGATAGTCGGCCACATCCAGCGCGTTCAGCGTCAGGTGGTGGATGCCGACCCCGGCGGTGATATCCAGACCGTTCTTCTTTGCACGCTCCAGCGCGGGCAGGGCGCGGGCGGTGGTGATCTGGTCGGCGTGATAGCGGGCACCCGTCATTTCGATCAGGGCGATGTCGCGGTCCAGCCCCATGCGTTCCGCCATGGGCGAGACGGCAGGCAGCCCGCGCAGCGACGCGAATTTACCAGAGGTCACCGCCGCCCCCTTGCTCAGGATGGGTTCCTGCGGGTGAGCGATGACAAGCGCGCCAAGGCTACGGGCATAGGTCAGCGCGCGGGAGAACACTTTGGTATCCGTCACCACGCGATCACAATCGGTAAAGCCCACGGCACCGGCATCCATGAGAAACCCGATCTCTGTCATCTCGCGGCCTTCGCGGCCCTTGGTCAGCGCAGCCATGGGCACGACGTTGACCGGCGCGGCCTCGTTCGCACGGCGGGTGACGAATTCAAGCACTTCGGGGCTGTCGATGGTGGGGTCGGTGTCGGGGCGGGTGACCATTGTCGTGACCCCACCCGCAGCCGCTGCCAGCCCGGCAGAGCGGAAGCTTTCCTTGTGCCGCTCCCCGGGTTCACAGACCTTGACGCCGAGATCGACGATACCGGGGGCCAGGTATTTCCCACGACAATCCACGACCTGCGCATCTCCGGGGATCGGTGCGGTATCGTCCAGTACCGCCGCGATCTTGCCATCCTCGACCCGAAGCGTGCCGCGGGTGACGGTGCCTGCTTCGGGGTCGATCAGCTGCGCGTTGATAAAATGCAGGGTCATGGAGGGGCCTTCGTCGTTAGGAAAACAGGGGTGCCGCGGGGGCGGTCAGAAAGGTCAGGACCCGATCCACACCATCATGCCCGCCACGCCAAAGGCGACAAGCAGGGCAATCATGGCGATACGGCCGGACATCTTGGGATCGGGTTTGGGTTCTTTCACAGCAGCCACCATAGAATAAGACCGATCAGCACGATCACCGCCAAAAGCACGATCATACCGTTGGCGCCGCCCTTGGGCGGGGATTTCGGGGTCATATCCGCGGCACCGGTGTAGGGCTGCGCGGATTCAGCCTCAAGCGGGGTAACGGACATATCGGGCTGCGCCTCGCCATAGGTGCCGATAATCGTCAGTTCGGGGCCAAGGTCCAGCGTCGCTTCCTGCCCGTCAAAGGCCGAGGAGAACAGCAGCAATACATAGCCGTCCAGCGCATCCAGTCGCGCGCGGTCGCGGCTGATCTGTTCACGAGGCACCGCATAGCCATCCCCCAGATAGGAGGCGAGACCTACGCCGGTCAGATCGGACACGGGGAACAGTTCGGCCGCGCCTTCGGGCATAGGGCGGCCCAGCAGATCAGCAATCAGCGCCTCTTTGCTGTCGTTGCGCAGGTCGCGGGCCAATTCGTCAATCGGGCGGTTCACGGCAAACAGGCGGATCTGGCCGATCTCGCCCTTGGGGATTTCGAGTTGTGTCATCGTGTTGCACCTTTGTACGGGGTTACCATCAATGCACTTAATCTGTCGCTGTCTTCGACATATTCAAATCCTAGATGCGCGGCGCGTGCCGGATTGCCCGGCTGTTCATGCCGGATAAAGAAAACCGACGGCGGGCTGGTCGGGCGCAGATCGGGTTTCGTCTCGGCGCCGCGGGGGAAAGCTTTGGCGCGGGTGCCGTCGCGGGTCAGTTTGAAAAACAGGGCGCGGTGGTTGGTCAGCGCATAGCGGGTGCGGCGCAGGTCGGTCAGGCGTTTCATCCCGCGCAGCAACGACAGCGCCACCAGCGCGACGATCACCGCCACCACGACCGATTGCGACACGGGCAGGGTGTTGCCCCGCAGCACAAATGCCCCCGCGACCACGGTGCCAATGGCCCCGACAAAGGGGCCGAACAGCTGAAAATTGCGCAGCGACAGCTTGGGGCGGGGGCGCCCTGTCCAGAGCAGCTCTTCCTCGGGTTCAAGCAGGTCTTGCCAAAAACGATCGCTCATGATGCCGCCTCTATCGCTTGGGCAAGGCGGGCCTTGGTCTCTGCCCGGTTCGGCACCAGCGGCAAGGTGATCCGCTGGCCGTCGGGCAGGCCAAGGCTGATCGACCACAAGGACAGTTTCCCGATCGACCGGATGTCGGTCAACGGCGGGACCAGCGGCTCTGCCGTATCGGGGGAGTTGATGTAGAGCGCACGGTTGGTCAGCCGCCAGACGGTATTGCGGTTGCTGTACCAGATCTGGAATTCCTCAAACACCCACATGTAAAAGACCGCAATCAGGACCGAGGCCAGCAGCCAGGTGATTGGGTCCAGCCAGATGAGCAAGGGCAGCGTGAACAACATGGTCAGCACCGCCAGCGCCACGCACCGCCAAAAGAACGCCCGCGGCGAGATACGCCAGTGTAGCAGGTCCTGTTCTTCGGGCGGGGTTGCGGTCATGCGGTGGCCTTGCGGCTGTCGACAAGGTTGCGCGCCAGCAGGTCCATCGCGGCCATGCGCACGGCGACGCCCATCTCTACCTGATCCTGAATGACGCTGCGGTTGATGTCATCGGCGAGCGTTCCGTCGATCTCTACCCCGCGGTTCATCGGACCGGGGTGCATCACGATGGCATCGGGCTTGGCATGGGCCAGTTTTTCGGCGTCCAGCCCATATCTGTGATAATACTCGCGTTCGCTGGGGATAAAGCCGCCATCCATGCGTTCTTTTTGCAAGCGGAGCATCATCACAACATCAACGTCTTTCAACCCTTCTTCCATATCATCGAAGACTTCGACGCCGAATTCACCGATTTGCGCTGGCATCAGCGTCGGCGGCGCGATAAGGCGGATGCGGTTCTCCATCTTGCCAAGCAGCATGATGTTGGACCGTGCCACGCGACTATGGGCAATGTCGCCGCAGATGGCGATGGACAGGCGATGCAAGCGGCCCTTGGCGCGGCGGATCGTAAGCGCGTCCAGCAGTGCTTGCGTAGGGTGTTCATGCCGCCCGTCGCCCGCATTGAGCACCGCGCAGTTCACCTTCTGTGCCAGAAGATCGACGGCACCGGATTGTGGATGGCGGACCACCAGCAGATCGGGGTGCATGGCGTTCAGCGTCATCGCCGTATCAATCAGGGTTTCGCCTTTTTTGATCGAGGACGCCTGCATCGCCATATTCATCACATCCGCCCCCAACCGCTTGCCCGCGATCTCGAAGCTCGCCTGCGTCCGGGTGGAGTTTTCGAAGAACATATTGATCTGTGTCAGCCCGCTTAGTCCGTCGCTGTGTTTATGGGGCTGGCGGTTCAGATCGGCATAGCTGTCGGCCAGATCAAGCAGGGTGGTGATGTCGTCCTGGGACAGGTGTTCAATGCCCAGAAGATGGCGGTGTGCGAAACTCATGACGGGGGACCCCACGTTATTTTTGGCGTTATAGGCGGCGGCGCAGGGCGGGGCAAGTCGTCGGGCGGGGGCATCCGGCCGTGGGGGCCGCGTTGGATTTAAGACCATTTGGAAGTTGGCATTTTTATTGCCGACACCAGCGCGTAAGTTGGGCGCATGGAATCAGTGGATTATCATCAGGCGCTTGCGCTTTTGCATTGGCAGATCGAACTTGGCGCGACCGAGGCGATTTGCGATGCGCCGGTGAACCGCTACGAGGTGCCCGCCGCGGTCGAGAAGCCGAAGGCGCAAAAGGGCAAGANCGGACCGGTGCCTTTGGCCGCCNAAGGGCCGGACGTGGTGGCAGAGGCGACACAGGCCGCGGCANGGGCTGCGACGCTGGATGAATTGCGTGCCGCCATGGCCGCCTTCGAGCATTGCGAGCTGAAACGCGGCGCGCGCAAAATGGTTTTCTCGGACGGGACGCCGGGGGCACGGGTGATGATCGTGGGCGAGGCACCNGGGCGGGACGAAGACCGCGAGGGCCGGCCCTTTGTCGGGCGTGCCGGCGTGTTGCTGGACAAGATGCTCGCGGCCATCGACATGGGGCGNCATCATCAGACGTCGCCTGTCTATATNACCAATGTCTTGCCCTGGCGGCCGCCGCAGAACCGCGATCCGAAGCCGGATGAAATCGCGATGATGAAGCCGTTTCTGGCGCGGCATATCGCTTTGGCCAAGCCCGANGTNTTGGTCATCGTTGGCAATTGGTCCGCGCAGGCATTGCTGGGCAAACGNGGCATCACCCGCTTGCGCGGTCAGTGGACGCAANCCGAGGGGTTGCCCGCGTTGCCCATGTTCCACCCCGCCTATCTGCTGCGCAGCCCCGAGTTCAAACGCGAGGCCTGGGCCGATTTACTCTCACTGAAAGCGAAATTGACGCATGGTTGATCCCCTCACATTGCTGGCCTTTGTGCCCGCCGCCCTGGCGCTGAACCTGACACCGGGNGCGGATATGATGTTTTGTCTGGGGCAGGGCATGCGCTTTGGTCCGCGCGCCTCGGTTGCGGCCAGTGCGGGGGTCGCCCTTGGCGGTATGGTGCATGTGACCTTGGCGGGGCTTGGCCTTGGTGCGGTGGTGGCGGCCCTGCCGTGGGCGTTTGATGTGATCCGCTGGATCGGGGTTGGCTATCTTTTGTGGCTGGCCGTNCAGACNTGGCGTAGCAGCGGCGCGGCCGCAACACCCGTACCCGCCCCGAAATCCGCGTTTCGCAGCGGTTTGATCGTGAACCTGACAAACCCCAAGGTGATCCTTTTCGTGCTGGCCTTTGTCCCGCAGTTCGTCGTGCCAGAAGCGGGGCCNGTTCTGCTGCAGTTTNTGATGCTGGGGTCGGTNNTGTCGNTTGGCGGGTTGATCATCAACGCCTTGGTCGGTGTGTTTGCCAGTGGCCTNGGCCGCCGGATGGTNGGGGNCGGGCAGGCGCTGCGCTGGATCAGCAGCGGTATTTTCGTGGCCCTCGCCGCACGCCTTGCAGTATTGGAGCGGACATGAGCCGGATTGACGANACGATTGACTTTATNCCCGTGCGCATCGCGGTGCTGACAGTATCCGATACCCGGGGTTTGGCCGAAGACAGGTCAGGCGATGTCTTGGTCGCGCGCATCGCCGAAGCGGGGCATTTCCTCGCGGCACGCAGCATCATCCGCGATGAGCGGGGCGAGATTGCCGACCAGTTGCGCGACTGGTGTGCCGACCCTGAGATTGACGTGGTGATCAGCACGGGGGGCACAGGGCTGACGGGGCGCGATGTNACNGTCGAGGCACATCGCGATGTCTACGAGAAAGAGATCNATGCATTCGGCACCGTGTTCACGATCGTATCCATGCANAAGATCGGCACCTCGGCGGTGCAAAGCCGGGCCACNGCNGGCGTCGCCCAGGGGACGTATCTNTTCGCGCTGCCCGGGTCTCCGGGGGCGTGCAAGGATGCGTGGGACGAGATTNTGATCAAGCAGCTCGANTANCGGCACAAGCCCTGCAACTTCGTTGAGATCATGCCGCGTCTGGATGAACACCAGCGCCGGAAATAGCNGCTGGGGCGATGAATTTANCCCAANTCCNCCGCNCTGCTTTGCGATGCGCNTGATAAGCCGTGCGNGGCTGTCACAACTGTGATTTTGTTCTGCAGGCCNGCGGGGTAAGCTGGCACGGACGAAATAGGATCGGGGCAAGATGCGTTTTCTACGGCAAAGCATGATCGGGTTGTTTCTGGCAGCGGCGACATTGGGGTTTCTGGTGCTTGCGGCGGACCTCATTGGCGGGGCGGTCCAGCAGCGTCTGACCGACACGCCGCCCGAGCGCCCCCCGCGCGAGCGGGTCTTCTCGGTCAATGTGGTGCGTGCGCAGTCTGGGACCGAAGTGCCGNTNCTGCAAAGTTTTGGCGCGGTGCAAAGCCGCCGCACGCTAGAGCTGCGTGCGGCCGTNGGCGGGCGCGTGGTCGAGCTGGCACCGGACTTCGAAGAGGGCGGGCAGGTCACAGCGGGTCAGGTTCTGGTGCGTCTTGACCGGTCGGATGCTTTGGCCGAGGTCGCGCGGGCGCAAAGTGCCGTACGCGATGCAGAGGCTGAGGGGCGCGATGCGGACCGCGCGCTGGCGTTGGGACTGGACGAGCTTGCCGCCGCCAAAGAGCAGGCCGCGCTGCGCACCCGCGCGTTTGACCGCCAGCGTGATCTGGGCGAACGCGGTGTCGGCACCGCGACGGCGACNGAAACGGCNGAGCTTGCTGCCTCAAGCGCGCGACAGGCCGTTCTTGCNCGTCGACAGGTGGTGACCCAGACAGAAGCGCGCGTGGATAACGCGGTGCGCTTGTTGTCCAACGCTCAAATCGCGTTGGAGGATGCGCAGCGCGCGNNAAAGGAAACCACGATCACCGCGCCGTTCGATGGGGCGCTGAGCGAAACCTCGGTCGTCGAGGGGCGCTTGGTNTCCGCGAACGAGAGGCTGGCAGAGCTGATCGCGCCNGATGATCTTGAGATTTCCTTNCGCATCTCGACCGCGCAATACGCNCGCCTGCTGGATGCGCAGGGCCGGTTGATCAAGGCAGAGATCACCGCGCGCCTTGATGTCGCGGGCGTGGATCTTGAGGCTCGCGGCCAGATCACCCGCGCGGGGGCCGCTGCGGGCGAGGGGGCCAGCGGGCGCCTGATCTTTGCCTCGTTGACGCAGGCNCCGGGNTTCAAACCGGGGGATTTCGCGACGGTACATGTGCGTGAACCTGCGCTGGACGATGTGATCCGCCTGCCAAGCTCNGCNCTTGATGCCACGGGAGCGGTNTTGGTGNTGGATGCGGAGAACCGATTGGAAAGCATTCAGGTCTCTGTTCTGCGCCGCGTGGGCGACGACGTGTTGGTCCGTGGTCCGGTCGAAGGTCGCGACGTGGTCGAGGCGCGGTCGCCCCTGCTGGGGGCCGGTATCGCGGTAAAGCCGTTGCGTCCGGGGGCGGATGAGACCGCGCAGGNAGATGTCCCCAGCATGATCGCCCTGACAGANGAGCGTCGNGCAAAGCTTGTGGCCTTTATCGAGGGGAATAGCCGCATGCCCCAAGAGGCGAAGGCGCGCGTGCTGGCNCAGCTGGCCGAGCCGCAGGTGCCGGCGCGCATGATCGAACGCCTTGAAAGCCGGATGGGAGGCTAGGGAGATGGCGCGCAGCATGTCCGGTCGTGCAGGGGGGATCCTGTCGTATTTCACCCGTCACCGGACGGCAGCCAACCTGCTGCTTGTGGTGCTGCTGGTCTGCGGGGCGGCCGCTGCGCCNAATATGCGGGCGCAGTTCTTTCCCGATGTGATCATCGACAGCGTGTCGGTCACTACCGTTTGGGAGGGGGCGGGGGGCGACGATGTGGACAGCGCCATCGTTCAGGTGCTTGAACCGGTCTTGCTGGCGGTCGAAGGGGTCGAAAGCTCCACCGCNGCCTCGCGTGAGGGCAGCGGGACCGTCTCGCTTGAGTTCGAGCCCAATTGGGACATGGCCCGCGCCGCGACGGATGTGCAAACGGCGGTGGATTCGGTTACCACTCTGCCAGAAGATGCCGAAGATCCGGTGGTCCGGCGTGGTATCTGGCGCGACCGTGTGACCGATGTGGTGATCACTGGCCCGATCAGCGCGGAACAGCTGGGGCGTTTCGCGGATGAATTCGTCACGCGGCTGTTCGCGGCGGGTGTGACGCGCAGCACCATTCAGGGCGTCGCAGCGCCGCAAACCCTGATCGAGGTGCCGTCGACCAGACTGATCCGTCACGACATCACCATGGCCGAAATCGCCGCCGTGATCGCGGCAGTGGTGGATGCCAACCCCGCCGGTGATGTGACAGGCGCCAATGCGCGCGTGCGCACCGGCACCGCGAAGCGTAGCGCGGATGCCCTGTCTCGCGTCGTGTTGCGCAGCAATGCGGACGGGTCGTCATTGCTGGTCGGAGATGTGGCACGGGTGATCGAGCAGGGCTCCGACCGAGAGATAGGGTATTTCGTGGGGGATGATCCCGCGATCTCCGTGCGTATTGACCGCTCTGACGGGGGGGATGCCATCGGTATCCAGCATAGCGTCGAAAGCGTCGCGGCGGATATGGCTGTGATGCTGCCCAAGGGCGTGACGATAGAGCTGATCCGCACGCGGGCCGAGGCGATCACCGGGCGGTTGGACCTGCTGATTGATAACGGGCTGATGGGGCTCGCACTGGTGGTGGGTTTGCTGTTCCTCTTTCTTAACGCACGCACGGCCTTTTGGGTGGCCGCGGGCATACCTGCGTCGATGGCCGCGGCGATTGCGCTGATGTATGCGGGGGGGATCACGATCAATATGATATCTTTGTTCGGGTTGATCATCACGCTTGGCATTGTGGTTGATGATGCGATCGTTGTGGGCGAACACGCGGATTATCGCCACAAAGAGCTGGGCGAGCCCCCCATGCAAGCGGCAGAGAATGCGGCGCGGCGGATGGCGATGCCGGTCTTTGCCGCAACGATGACGACGATCATTGCTTTTTTCGGTCTGCTTGCCGTCGGCGGGCGCTTTGGTAGTCTGATCGCGGATATCCCCCTCACAGTGATTGCCGTGCTGGCCGCGTCACTGGTTGAATGTTTTCTGATTCTGCCGAACCATATGGCCCATGCGATGGCAGCGGGGGCCAAGCAACGGTGGTATGACCTGCCCAGCCGAGTGGTCAATCGCGGGTTTCTCTGGGTGCGCGAGCGGCTGTTCCGCCCCTTCATGGCGGGGGTGATCCGCGCGCGCTATGTGGTGCTTGCCGGTGTGGTCGCTGTGCTTGCCTCGCAGGTGGCGCTGTTCATCCGGGGTGACGTGCAATGGCGGTTCTTCAATGCGCCGGAACGCGGGTCGGTGACGGGTAATTTTGCCATGGCCGAAGGGGCCACCCGCGCCGATACGCTGGCGATGATGCGCGAAATGCAACGCGCGACAGAAGCGCTGGGCGCGCAATACGCCGAGGAATACGGCACCAACCCCATCGACTATGTGATCGCGCAGATCGGGGGCAATGCGGGGCGCGGTCTGGACGGGGCCGACAGCAAGGATGGCGATCTGCTGGGCGGCATCTCGATCGAGCTGATCGACGCCGACCTGCGCCCNTATTCCAGCTTCGCCTTTGTCGCTGAACTGCAAGACGCGGTGGTCAATCATCCCCTTGCCGAAACCGTCAGCTTTCGCGGCTGGCGGTCGGGTCCCGGGGGGGACGCGNTGGATGTGCAGTTNTACGGGGCCGACACGCAGGTGTTGAAANCCGCATCNCAGGACCTGCANGATGCCCTGCGGCAATATCCCGAAGTCAGCGCGGTGCAGGATAATCTGGCCTACGACAAGGAAGAGTTGATCCTTGATCTGACGCCGCAAGGACAGGCGCTTGGGTTCACGATTGATACCTTGGGGCGGGTGCTGCGCCACCGTCTGGGCGGGATCGAGGCGGCNACCTATCCCGACGGCCCNCGATCGGCGACAATCCGGGTTGAACTGCCCGAGGGAGAGCTGACNGCGGATTTCCTTGAACGGACNCAGATGCGCACGCCGGACGGGCAATATGTGCCGCTGGCCGNTATCGTCAGCGTGGACCGGCGCACCGGCTTCAGCACGGTGCGNCGCGAGAATGGCATCCGNCTNATNTCNGTCACGGGCGACATATCAGAGGATGACCCCGCCCGCGCGAGCGAGATCACGACGGCCCTGCGCGAGGATATCCTGCCGCGCATCGCCTCTGAACGGCAGGTGGATTTCCGCATCGGCGGGCTGAGCGAGCAGGAAGGTACGTTTCTATCGGATGCGNTGACCGGCCTNATTCTTGTGCTGACGGGCATCTACCTTGTTCTCGCCTGGGTTTTTGGCAGTTGGACGCGGCCCATGGTGGTGATGGCGGTGATCCCCTTTGGTCTGGTNGGCACAATCTACGGGCACGCCCTGTGGGAGGTGCCGCTGAGCATGTTCACGGTTGTGGGCCTGTTGGGGATGACAGGGATCATCATCAACGATTCCATCGTTCTGGTCGGCACGATTGACGAATACGGAGCCACCCGTGGGGTGATCCCGTCGATCATCGATGGCGCGGCGGACCGGTTGCGGCCGGTGATGCTGACCACGCTGACAACGGTCCTTGGCATGGCTCCGCTGCTTTATGAGCAAAGCCAGCAGGCGCAGTTCCTGAAACCTACGGTGATCACGCTGGTCTATGGTTTGGGTTTTGGCATGTTTCTGGTGTTGCTGGTCGTGCCTGCGCTGGTCGCGGCGCAGCATGATATCGGTCGCCAGATNCGGGCGATGCGTCGGGCCATGCGGGCACGGGCAGGGGGGCTGCGCCTCGGCATTCTGGCGCTTTGGACGCTGGTGGTGCTGTGGGGCGGGGCCACGCTGGGGTGGGTNGCGGTGNNGGNCNGCTTGCATCCCGCACTGGTCGAGCNGCTGCCTGAGCTCGGGGCGATGGCCCCGCGCAGCGCGGCGCTGCTGCTGTTCNTGGNCGGGGCGGCTTTGATCGCGCTNGTGGGCTATATCGTCGGCGCGGTGGCGTTGCTGCTGTCGCGNCGCAAACGGGCCATGTGATCAGCCCGCGTTGCATCCCACAATATCGACGGCCTGCTTGCTGCCCAATACCGTCATGCGGATGTGCGACCGGTTCAGTGCCACGGGGCCGCCGCTGACGTGACCCACGTCCACCCGCGCATGCAGNACGTTGCCCTTGCGGGTGGTATCNGCCTCGCTGACCCANAGATCNGGGTTGCCGGTTTCGATCACCACCAGCTCTTGCCCGCCCGCGGGCGGCAGGGTGATCGCGGCGTCCAGTGTCAGGTCCGCGCCTGCCATACCGATGGTGCAGGTCACGTCTTTCACACGGGCCTCTTTCGCCGAAAACGGGCGCTGCGCCAATGAGGCGGCAATCGCTGGATCGGCGCGGGTTGTGGTGGTGTCGATCACGCCGCTCAGCTCAAGCGAGGCGGGCACGCAGATGTCACTGCACACGCCCAGATCAATGGTGGTCTGGACCGTGACGGGGGCCCCTTTGTCGGGCACGCTGATCCGCAGCGGCANCACGACCTGATCCTTATACCCGATNGTGGTCAGNTTGGGTTCGCGGAACACCGTGGGCGCNGGCCATTCCACGGCCACCGCCGACAGGTTGCGCGAGCCGGACCAGTCGAAGCTGGGCGGGATACCCATGTCACCGGGCGCGCGCCAGTAGGTCTTCCAGCCCGGCTCCACCGTCATGCGGATCGCGGCCATGCGGTTGCCATCGGGCAGCACCCAGCCTTGCAGGATTTCCCCGTGGATCACTTCCATTGCAGAAGCGGGCAGCGGGGCGATAAGGGCAGCGGCCATCAGGCCAAGAATTTTTCTGGTCATGGCGCTTTCATGGGCCATCTGCCCCCCGTTTGCCAAGTCACGTTTGCATTATGATGTGTTGCAGTCGCGGGGGTTGAAAGCCGCAGGGGCGCAGGCCATGCTATTGCGATGACGCATAAGGACGACAGCATGAAAATGGATCTGACCGGCCAGCTTTTGGTNGCGATGCCCGGCATGGGGGATCCTCGGTTTGATCATTCGGTGATNTTTATCTGCTCGCATGATGACGAAGGCGCGATGGGGTTGATCGTCAATAAGCTCGCCGCTGATCTGAAGCTTGGCGATGTGCTTGACCGCCTCNGCGATGTGGACATGGACGATGTTTCCGGNCTGGGGGTGCATGTGGGNGGCCCCGTCGAGACAGAGCGCGGCTTTGTCCTGCACAGCGCCGAATACCGGTCCGTAATGCAGACGACGGATATCGCGGACGGGGTGGCGATGACNGCGACGCTGGACATCCTCGAAGACATNGCCCGCGGCAAGGGNCCGCGTCGGGCGATGTTGATGCTGGGCTATGCCGGTTGGGCCGCGGGCCAGCTAGAGGCAGAGATTGCCCAGAACGGCTGGCTGACCTGCCAAGGCGATAGNGCNATCCTNTTCGANCTGCCCGATGCGCGCAAATGGGAAGCGGCGCTGACCTCTATCGGNGTGGACCCTTTGGGGCTCAGCGCGACAGCAGGGCGCGCCTGANNTGCGANGATCTGCGGGNCAAAAGCCCTANCGNGGTGCCGCCGCACGGCGCAATCGGTCATTGATGGCACGGCCCAGACCGGTTTCAGGGATCGGGGCCACCGCAATCGGCTTTCGCAGCCGGTCAAGCGCGTGCAGCCGGTCAAACAGATGCGCTGCCGCTTCCACCAGATCGCCACTGGCTGATAGGGTCAGGTCATCCGGCCCGCTCCCGCTTGCCGCGCCAAAGCCAAGGTAAACCTCCTCATCCGTCGCGGCTTGGGCGTTCAGACGCACGCTGGCATGGGGCGCGTAGTGAGAGGCGAGCTGACCGGGGGCGATAATCTCTGCCCCGTCGGCCACATCCAACGGTGCGCCAAGGGCTGCCTCTATCGCCTCGGACGGCAGCCCGCCTGCGCGCAACAACGTGGGGCGGGGCTGGTTCAGACCGATGATGGTGCTTTCCAGNCCCACGGTGCAGGGGCCGTCATCAACCACAGCGGCGATCCGCCCNNCNAGCCCCGACAGAACATGTTGCGCCGTCGTGGCGCTGATCTTGCCCGAGGGGTTGGCCGAGGGGGCCGCCACCGGACCGCCAAGCGCACGNAGAATGGCGCGGGCCGTGGGNTGCGCGGGCACGCGGATGCCGACGCTGTCCAGCCCNGCCGTCACCAGNGANGANAGCCCGTGCCCGTCGGCCAGAGGCAGCACGAGTGTCATCGGACCGGGCCAGAAGGCGCTTGCCAAAATCTCGGCGGTGTCGGACCAGCGCCCGTANCGCCGTGCTTGGTCCACATCGGCGACATGGATGATCAGCGGGTTGAAGCTGGGCCGCCCCTTGGCCTCGTAGATGCCCGCCACCGCCGTCCCGTTGCGCGCATCCGCCCCCAGACCATANACCGTTTCAGTCGGTAGCGCGACCAATGCGCCTTGCTGCAGCAGGGTGGCGGCGCGGGAAATACCGGAAGGGTCGGCNGGAAGAATCTCGGTCATTGGCTTCTCTCACGGGGGATGACGCCGCGTTTTGGGTTGCGGTGNGCAGGCTTGAGCGACATTCTCGCCGCAACAGCCCGGAGTATCGCCTTGGGCTTATCAGGTCGCTGTTCGGTTTGCCAAGCAGACGAACGCGTTAATGGAGGAAAACTATGCCCTATCGCGCCCCTGTCGAAGATTTTGCCTTTCTGTTTGATCATGTCGTAGGGCTGGACGCTGTGCGTCAGACCGANCGCTTCGAGGACGCCAGCGAAGACGTCACCCGCGCGATCCTCGAAGAGGCGGGNAAGATGACCAATGACGTTCTGGCCCCGCTGCAACGCGCCGGCGACCNGACCCCNGCCAAGCTTGANAACGGCGTCGTNCGNACCTCGCCCGGTTTCGCGGACGGGTTCAAGGCCGTGGCCGAAGGNGGCTGGATCGGCATGTCNGCCGACCCCGAATTCGGNGGCATGGGCCTGCCCATGACCCTGACGACCGCCGTCAACGAAATGATGAGCGGCGCCTGCCTGTCCCTGCAACTTGCCCCCTTGATGAGCCAGGGCCAGATCGAAGCGCTTGAGCATCACGCCAGCGACGCGATCAAGGAGTTGTACCTGCCCAAGCTGATCAGCGGCGAATGGACCGGCACGATGAACCTGACCGAACCGCAAGCGGGGTCGGACGTGGGGGCACTGGCGACCAAAGCCGANGACAATGGCGACGGCACCTATGCGATCTCGGGTCAGAAGGTCTATATCACNTGGGGCGACAANGACTTTGGCGGCAACATCTGCCACCTTGTNCTGGCGCGTCTGCCCGGTGCGCCTGCNGGCACCAAAGGCATCAGCCTNTTCCTNGTGCCGAAATACCTGCCCAATGACGACGGCAGCCTNGGCAATGCCAATAGCCTCAAGGTGGTGAGCCTTGAGCACAAGCTGGGGATTCACGGGTCTCCGACATGCGTGATGCAATATGACAAGGCGACCGGCTGGCTGGTCGGGCCCGAGCAAGGCGGCATGGCGGCGANGTTCACNATGATGAACAACGCGCGGCTTGGCGTNGGCGGGCAGGGCATCGGCATCGCCGAAGCGGCCTATCAGCACGCGCTGGCCTATGCGCTNGACCGTAAACAGGGCAAGACATCGCGCCCTGACGGCACCGGCACCATCGTGGACCACGCCGATGTGCGCCGCATGCTGATGACGATGAAGGCCGAAACCTTTGCCGCCCGCGCCATCGCGCTGTGCTGTGCCAAGGCCATCGACATGACAAACGCCACCGGTCAGGCCGANTGGAAAGCCCGCGCGGCCTTCCTNACCCCGATCGCCAAGGCTTTTGGCACCGACACCGGCATGGCCGTNGCTGANATGGGCGTTCAGGTCCACGGTGGNATGGGCTTTATCGANGAAACCGGTGCCGCGCAGTACAGCCGCGACGTNCGNGTGACCGCCATTTACGAAGGCACCAATGGCATTCAGGCGATGGATCTGGTCGCGCGCAAGATGATGGACGGGGGCGAGGCCGCGAACCGTTTGCTGGACGAGATCGAGGCAGACGCCGAAGCCGCCCGCGACGTTTTTCCGAATATGACGGANGCCCTNTGGCAAGCNTCGGAAACCCTGCGCGAGGCGACCGACTGGNTGACCGAGCAATCGAACATGGACACGCGNTTTGCCGGAGCGGTGCCNTACCTGCGGGCCTTTGCACGGGTGCTTGGCGCGCATATGCACCTCAAGGCGGCGCTGGCCGANANGGGNGGGCCACGCGAAAAGCTGGCGCGGTTCTACATCCTGCGTCTGTTGCCGGAACACGTNGGCCTGNTGGCCCATGCCCAAGCGGGCGAGGCTGATCTTTTCGCGCTTTCCGCTGACGAACTGGCCGCCTGATGCCTGATACCGCACCCACCGGTTTGCGTTTCCCCTGGGAGACGCCGCCCGCCCATGATGCGGCGATAGAGGTCGCCCCCGGCGTGCTTTGGCTGCGTCTGCCGCTGCCGATGAAGCTGGATCACGTCAACGTCTATGCCTTTGACGAAGGCGACAGCTGGACGATCATCGACACGGGGTTCGCGTCGAAAAAGTCCAAGGCGCTGTGGACGGACCTGATCGCGGGGCCCTTGGGCGGCAAGCCGGTGTCGCGGGTGATCGTGACCCACCACCACCCCGATCACATCGGGTTGGCGGGCTGGTTCCAGACCGAACACGGGGCAGAGCTGGTGACGACGCGCACCGCGTGGTTGACCGCGCGAATGCTGACCCTCGACCCGCAAGAGGCACCGCCAGCCGAGACTTTGGCTTTCTACAAACTGTCGGGGATGGATGCCGCGCTGTACGACAAACGCGCCTCCGAGCGGCCATTCAACTTTGCCGACATCGTCTCGCCTCTGCCGCTTGGCTTTACGCGGATCAAACAGGGCGACGAGATCACCATCGGGGGNCGCGTGTTTGACGTGCATATGGGCAATGGGCACGCCCCCGAACACGCCACCTTCTGGAGCCGTGATGACAATCTGGTGATTGCAGGCGATCAGATCCTGTCGTCCATCAGCCCTAACGTCGGGGTCTATGCCACCGAACCCATGGCCGACCCCATTGGCGAATGGATCGAGGCCTGTGACCGTCTGTCNTTGCTGGCNCGNGAGGATCATCTGGTGCTTGGCGGGCACAAGCTGCCCTTCACCGGTCTGCCCACCCGCATGCGCCAGTTGATAGAGAATCACCACAGCGCCCTGCGCCGTCTGGAAAAGGCGATTGCAGAGCCGAAATCGGCGTCTGAATGTTTCTCGACCCTGTTCAAGCGCAACATCGGCGAAGGCGAATACGGTCTGGCGCTGGTTGAAGCGGTCGCCCATCTCAGCCATCTTTACCAAACGGGCCGTGCCACACGCAGCTTGCGGGCGCTGGACGGGGCTTGGGTGTATCAATCAAAGGGCTGACCGATGGATAACGAGATCAAGACAGCGGCCGAAGCGATCGAGGCCGACGCGCTGCCGCGCCTCTACGAGGTGCATTCGGACCCCGACAGACGCAATGCCTCTGACCAGCCGGTGCCCAAGGGGATGACCCAAAAGCCCGCCGCGCAGAAATCACCGGCGCAATGGGCCTACGAGCGGGTCGTGCTTTACCTTAGAAATTTCGAAGAGCAGCTGGATGGCGATCACGAGGTCGCGATGGGGTTCGCAGGCGGTGACGCCGGTGTGCTGCGGATCGAGGGTATGGGCTATTTCGATCCGGACATCGTGACCTTTTATGGCAAGGACAACGCCGGGGCACGGATGCAGCTGGTGCAGCATGTCACCCAGTTGAATGTCGCCCTGCGTGCGCTGCCCAAAGCGGTGCAGGAAGCCCCCGCGAATCGTATCGGTTTCCGCCTTGCAGAAGACCTCGAGACGCAAGAGCTGGCACAGACAGGCGAAAACACCTGATCCCGCGCATTTTGATGCCGTGACATAGGCAGATGAATACAGTATTCCCCAGTTCAAATCATACGCACGTTAAGACAAGGATCGCGCAAATGGCCAAACATGAACACGGCTCGATGGACACCAGCACGCACGAGAAGACTTTTGACAGCTTCATGAACTTCGTCAAATGGTCGAGCATCGTGATTATTGCCATTCTGGTCTTTATGGCGATCTTCGCGCGCTAAGGCGGGCAAACCTAACCTACGGGATATTTCTATGCGTGTTTGGATGGCTTTGGCCTTCGTCGGGCTGCTTGCGGCCTGTGCGAATGATACCGGGATTGATAACACACCGGCAGAAGTCGCGGCGGCCGCCTATGTCGCACCGGGGCCGCGATCCATCACGTTGATGACGATGATCAACAACCGCACCGGCAGCGGCGGCCATACGGCGCTGGTGGTCAATGGCTCGCAGCAGGTGATCTTTGACCCCGCCGGTTCCTTCCGCGATCCGCGCGTGGTCGAACGCGGCGACGTGCTTTACGGTATGACGCCCAAGTGGATTCAAGGCTACAAATCCTCGCACGCACGCAGCACCTACCATGTTGTCAGTCAGGAACTTCAGGTGACGGACGCGCAGGCGGAACAGATCTTGCAGCTTGTGATGTCGAACGGCACGGTAGCAGGGGCGTTCTGCGCCAATGCGACCTCGGGCATTCTGTCGCAGGTGCAGGGGTTCGAAAGCATCTCCAAGACCTTCTATCCGGCCAAGCTCAGCGAACAGTTCGCCAGCTTGCCCGGTGTCACGACGACAAAATACTACGAGAATGACGAAGGCGATGTGATCGACGCGGTGCAGGCGTCGCTTCTAGCCCAGTAACCAAAGCAGACTGTAAAGCGTTGCTGCACCGCTGATGATGGCGAGCAGCACGTTTTTGGTGATCACCCCGATTGTCAGGGCCGCAGCCGCTGCCGCCATGCGCGGCAGGTCAAGCTGCCCGTCCGTGGCTGCGGGCCAGATCACCTGCGGAGCCACCAGCGCGGGCAGGATCGCCACCGCCGTATAGCGCAGGTGCCGCAGCAGCCATGCGGGCATCTCGCGGTCGCCAACCAATCCGGTAAAGACAAAGCGCAGCCCGAAACTGCCGATGCCAAGGGCGATGATCACGAACCAAAGTGTGCCGGTGTTGATATGATCCATTATACCGCATCCTGTTCAGGGTGTTGGGGCTGGCGCCGTTCCAGCCAAAGCTCTGTCTGCGCACCGGCCATCATCCCCGCAAGCCCCGCGATGATCAGCCCCAGCGAATAGGGCACACCCGCCGTCAGCAGCCCCGCGACAGAGGCGACCAGCGCCGCGACCACATGGGCCGGCGTGCGGAACATCGGCGCGATCATGGCCAGAAAGGTGATCGGCAGCGCAAAATCCAGCGCCCAGCTTTCGGGGATCTGCGCGCCGACCATCGCCCCCACCAGCGTGAACAAATACCACAGCGGCACAATCGGGGTCACACAGCCAAAGAAATACGCCATCCGCTGCGGGATCGTCATATCGGGCTGCTTCTCGTACTGCGCCATCGCGCAGACATAGGATTGATCGACCGTCAGATAGGCCGCCAGCGCGCGCTGCCACAGCGGGGCGGAGCCGATGTAAGGGGTCAGCGACGCGGAATACATCGCCATCCGCAGGTTCACCGCCAGCGCAGAGGCCAGCACGATCGCCGTCGGGGCATGTTCCTGCATCAGTTGCAACGCCGTGAACTGTGCTGCCCCCGCAATGACCACAACCGAAAAGGCGAGCGTTTCGAATACGTTCAATCCCGCCTCGGTGGCGAGGATGCCAAACAGCGACGCAAAGGGGATGATCACCAGAACAAAGGGTGCGGCGTCGGCAAGACCTTTTCGAAAGGCCGATTTCGTGGTGGTGATGGCCATGCGTTCCCCCTAGATTGCCGGGACATGCTTAACTGCCGCTTTGGGGGGATGCAATTGTCCGTCAAGACAGACACCGATGCTTATTTGATCGCACCGCAACCGGGTTTGGCGCGGCTGACCCGTGCCGTGACCGGGCGGGATCACACAGGCGCGCAAACAACCATCAATGTGGTCGAAGAACGCCCGCTGACGATATATCTGAATGCGCAGGAAATCGTCACCGCGATGACGATCGGCGATTACCCCGAATACCTCGCGCTTGGGTTCTTGCGCAATCAGGGCATGCTGCGCGACGGTGAGGATATCACCAGCGTCGACTATGACGAAGAGCTTGAGGTCGTCGTGGTCCGCACCGCCCGCAAAACCGATTACGAAGACAAGATGCGCAAGAAGACCCGTACCTCCGGCTGTGCGGTCGGTACGGTTTTCGGCGATATGATGGAGGGGCTAGAGGATGTGTCTCTGCCCACGACCCCGCTGCGGACCTCGTGGCTGTATGACCTTAGCGCGCAGATCAACCGCACGCCGAGCCTGTACCTAGAGGCCGGAGCGATTCACGGCACGGTGCTATGTCAGGGCAATCGCCCGCTGGTCTATATGGAGGACGTGGGTCGCCACAACGCGGTCGACAAGATCGCGGGCTGGATGCTCTCTGAAAAAGTCTCGGCCGAGGATAAGATCCTCTATACCACGGGGCGGCTAACGTCCGAGATGGTGATCAAGACCGCGATGATGGGCATCCCCGCGCTGGTCTCGCGCTCCGGCTTTACCGCCTGGGGGGTAGAGATCGCGCAGCAGGTCGGGCTGACGCTGATCGGCCGGATGAAGGGCAAACGCTTTATGTGTCTGGCGGGCGAAGACCGGTTGATCCGTGACGCGGACCCCGACGGAATCGCGGATGAACCGAAACGATCTGGGCGAAAGGGCAGCACATGAAGCAGCCACTTGGGGTGATCCTTGCCGGTGGGCAGGCGACGCGGATGGGTGGCGGCGACAAGGGGCTGTTGCAGCTTGGCGGTCAAAGCGTGCTGGGTCATGTGATTGAACGGCTGACCCCGCAGGTGGATCGCGTCGCGTTGAATGCCAATGGTGATCCCGCGCGGTTTGCGGGGCTGAAACTGCCGGTGTTGCCCGATAGTATCGACGGGTTCGCCGGTCCCCTTGCGGGCGTGCTGGCCGGGCTGGATTGGGCGGCTGAACAGGGCGCGGATACCATCGTCACGGCGGCAGCAGACACGCCGTTCTTCCCCGGTGATCTGGTGCCGCAGCTGTTGCTGGCAAGCGAGGGGATGACCCATCCGCTGGTGCTGGCCGCCACGCCGGATGCCAAACGCGGCACCGCGCGGCATCCGACCTTTGGCCTCTGGCCCGTGGCGCTGCGTGACGATCTGCGCGCCGCCTTGGAAGGGGGGCTGCGCAAGGTCGTGATGTGGACCCAAACGCATGAGGGGCGCGAAGCGCTGTTCCCCCATGAGGACGCGTTCTTTAACATCAACACCCCCCAAGATTTGGCCCGCGCACAGGAGATGATATGAGAGTTTACGGCGTTGTCGGCTGGAAAAATGCAGGCAAAACGGGGCTGATGGAACGCCTCGTGACCGAAATCACGGGCCGCGGGTTTTCAGTGTCTACCGTGAAACATGCGCACCACAGTTTTGACGTGGATCATCCGGGCAAGGACAGCCACCGCCACCGCGTCGCTGGCGCGCGCGAGGTGCTGTTGGCCTCGCGCAACCGCTTTGCCCTGATGCATGAGCTGCACGGCGAGGATGAACCGACGCTCGACGCGCTGCTGGCCAAGCTTGCACCTGTCGATCTGGTGCTGGTCGAAGGCTACAAGCGCGACGGTCACGCCAAGGTCGAAGCGCATCGGGCCGAAACCGGTAATGCGCTGATCGCGCCGGAGGATCCGACGATCAAGGCGATTGCCAGCGACACTCCCATGACTCTGGATCGCCCCGTATTCGATCTGAATGACACCAGCACCATCGCCGATTTCATTCTGGCCGAGGTGGGCTTGTGAGCCATTTCGACACGTTTGTTGTGGTCGATTGGTCCGGCGGTAATGACACCGGACCAACCCCGCGCAAAGATGCGATTTGGGCGGGGGTGTCGCGGGGGGGCGTCTCGGACCCGCCTGTCTATCTGCGCAACCGGTCCGAGGCAGAGGCGTGGATCGCCGCGCTGATCGAAGCAGAGCTGGCGCAGGATCGTCGCCTGTTCATCGGCTTCGATTTCCCCTTTGCCTACCCTAGCGGTTTTGCCGAGGCCCTGACGGGTAGCGACGATCCCTTCGCCCTGTGGGAGTGGTTCGAGGCGCGGGTCGAAGACGCGCCAGACCGTAACAACCGTTTCGATCTGGTGGCAGAGATCAATCTGGGTCTGGGCGATGGCAGCGGCCCTTTCTGGGCCAACGGGCTGCCCAACCGCGATATCGCAGGGCTTCCGCGCACCAAGGCGGGCTACGCCAACCCGTTTCCCGACAAGCGCGCGGGGGAACAGCGTGCCAAGGGCAGTTTCACCTGCTGGCAAATGGCCGGGGCAGGGGCTGTCGGATCGCAGGTGGTCATGGGGCTGCCTGTGCTGTCACGCCTGCGTGCTCGTTTTGCCGATCATGTCGCGGTCTGGCCGTTTGAAAGGCCGGATGCGCAGGTGGTCTTTGCCGAGATCTGGCCGTCGCTCACCGTGGGGCCAGCCCCTGACAACATGATCAAGGATGCGTGGCAGGTGCAGGAGCTTGCACGGCAGCTGGCCGCCGTCCCCGCCGCCGATCTGGCGCAGATGCTGGATGTTGAGGCAGCGGAAGAGGGGTGGATTTTCGGTCTGGGGTTCGAACATCTGCTCAAGGCCCCGCCACCGCTGCGCAACGACTGTTTTGCCCTGCCGCCGGGCGTGCATTGGACGCCGGTGGGCGAGGCGCTGGCGCAGTTGCGGGCACGGCTGCATCCGGTGACCCCTGTCGAAGACGTGCCTTTGGCTGCCACCTTGGGGCGCATCGCCGCTGCGGACGCGCTGGCACGCCGCGCCAATCCGCCGCTGCCAAATACGGCTGTTGATGGCTATGGCTTTGCCGGCGGGCGCGAGGCCGGTGCCCATGCGATGCCGCTGGCCGAGGGACGCGCGGCGGCGGGGGACGCGCCGGGGGCGCTTGCCGAAGGGCAGGCGATCCGCGTGCTGACAGGGGCCGCGCTGCCTGAAGGCGTCGATACCGTGGTGTTGCAGGAAGACGTGACCATCGACGGGCGCACACTGCGGTTTAACGGTCCGGTGAAACAGGGTGCCAATACCCGCAAAGCGGGGGAGGATGTGACAGCGGGTGCCGTGACACTGCGCGCAGGACGACGGATTACAGCGGCGGATATCGCCTTGCTCGCGGCCACGGGAACGGCGTCTGTGTCGACCCATCGGCCGTTGCGCGTTGGCGTGCTATCGACAGGGGACGAGATCGTCGAGGCCGGTCGGACCGCGGTCGACGGGCAGATCTTCGATGCGAACCGCCCGATGTTGCTGGGGTTAGTATCGCAGTTCGGCCATCAGGGCGTGGATCTGGGGCATGTGGGTGACGACCGCGCAGCTTTGCGCAGGCGGCTGGATGAGACGCGGGGCCGTGTTGACGCGATCCTGACCAGCGGTGGCGCGTCGGCGGGGGATGAAGACCACGTGTCGGCCCTTTTGTCCGAGGCAGGGGCGCTTGACCTGTGGCGTATTGCGGTCAAACCGGGGCGGCCCTTAGCGCTTGGCATGTGGCAAGGCGCGCCGGTCTTTGGTCTGCCGGGCAACCCCGTGGCGGCTATGGTCTGCACCCTGATTTTCGCGCGCCCTGCGTTGGCGCGGCTGGCGGGGCAGGACTGGCCCGAACCGCAGGGGTTCGACGTGCCCGCAGATTTCAGCAAGCGCAAGAAACCTGGGCGGCGCGAGTATCTGCGCGCGCGGATGCGCGAGGGGCGGGTGCAGGTCTTTGCCTCTGAAGGGTCGGGGCGGATCAGCGGGCTGGCTTGGGCCGAAGGATTGGTGGAACTCCCGGACGCCGCGGCCGACATCCAGCCGGGCGATCTGGTGCGCTATATTCCCTATGGGTCTTTCGGGGTCACCTGACCGCTAGTCGAACGTCCCCGCCACGCGGCCCAGCAACATGAAGGCCCGCACGGTGCGCGTGTCGGTCAGTGCCGAGATGTCGGCGTCAGAGGCCTCGGCTTCAAAGGCGGCAAAGGCACGGTCGAAACGGCGCAGGAAGTGATGCGCGGCATCGCGGAAGATCGGGTCTTGCTTCATGCGGGCACTGGTCAGCGCCAGCGAGGACCGGTCGCGGATGCCGCCCAAGGCAGCGATCGGACGGCCTCGGGCCCCTTGGGCGAATTGGCGCCAGATTTCGGGGCGTGCACGGTCGGGGCGCAGGTCATCCATATAGATACCGTCCTGACTGAGCAGTGTCAGCACGTCCTGCGACGCCTGCACCAGCTGGGACGCATTGCGGTCTTTCAACGCCTTGCGCAGCGCCGAAAAGCCTTCGGTATCCTCGGCGGTTTCGGGGAAATTCAGCGCGCGAATGAAATCTTCATGTGACAGCGGTGGGGTCATATCCGCGGCCGAGGTGCCAAGCGCCAGCGCGGGCTGGTCATCGACCACCGCAGGCTTGAGAGGCGCAAGGCGGGTGCTGGCGTCGCGGCGGCTTTGGAAGGTGGCCAGCGTGCTTTCGGTCTTGCGGGCGGCGGCGGCAATTTCATCCAGCTTACGCGCGACGGTCGCGTCTGCGCCAAGGTTCTGCCCTTGCTGTTGCGCGATATACGCCTGCCGGATCGCGTCGATCGCGGCCTGCAAGCGTTTGCTTTCCTCGCGCATGACACGGCTGGCGCGGGCCGCTGTGGCGGCGACCCAGATCATGCCAACGGGCATGAAGATCGCCAGCATCGTCATCAGGAACCGCAAGCCGGCGCCGCCCGTATCGGGTTGCTGATCCGACGGCAGCATCAAGAAAAAGATCGCGGACCCCAGCAACCANACAGCGCTTAGCGCTGCGGCGATGAGTTCNATGTTCGAGATCCCGCCGTCGTTCGGGCGCGAATAGACGCCAAAGGGGGTCGACCGCGCGGATTGGCGCGGCGCGTTCGGTGTCAGCTGCGGTTTGTCGGTCATCTCTTTGTCCCCGGCTTATGCGTAGACGATTTTGAGAACCTCATAGGATTTGTCCCCCCCGGGTGTCCGCACCTCGACGCTGTCGCCTTCTTCCTTGCCGATCAGGGCGCGGGCGATAGGGGATTTGATGTTCAGCAGGCCTTTTTCGATGTTGGCCTCGTATTCACCAACAATCTGGTAGGTCTTCTCTTCGTCGGTGTCCTCGTCCACGAGGGTCACGGTCGCGCCGAACTTGATCGCGCCGGACATCTTGGCCGGGTCAATCACATCCGCAAGGGAGATCACGCCTTCAAGTTCTTTGATGCGGCCTTCGATGAANGACTGCTTTTCCTTGGCGGAATGGTATTCGGCGTTCTCGGACAGGTCACCGTGTTCGCGGGCTTCGGCGATGGCTTTGATGATGGCAGGGCGTTCAACCGACTTCANATGCTTGAGTTCGGTTTCCAAAGCCGTGTGACCGGCGCGGGTCATGGGGATTTTTTCCATCAGGGGGCGTCCACGCAATGAGGGTCACAGCCCCCGAACTGTCGTCCGAGGGTGCAACCGATTTGAATTGATCCTTACCTGACCCAAACTGCNCCGCGATTGCAAGAGCAGAGTCAGCCCGTCCGCGGCAATCCGCGCTTAGTCATCGTATTGGACCAGCTCNTATTCGACACCGTCGTGATCNCGAAAATAGAAGCGCCGCCCGGGTTCGTAATCGGCGTGGTTCACCGGCGTGAANCCCTGCGCTTTGACCAAGGTTTCGGCGGCGTCCAGATCATCGACGGTCACCCCGATATGGTTCAGCGCGCCGGTGGTGTCATAGCTGCTGGTGCCCGTGGCCGGCGTCTTTTNCGGTGTGTAAAGCGCCACGTATGAGCNGTCNGTTCCGATGTGNATAGNATNTCCGCCCGCTATCGCATCGCCTTGCCAGCGGATACGCCAGCCAAAGATCTGCGCCATCCAGGCGGCNGTGGCTTGCGGGTCGGTTACGGTGATGTTNGCATGTTCCAATTGTGCTGGCATTGTCGGGTCTTCCTTNCGTGTTTNTGACGTTGACCCTATGGTGTGTANTTTCTNAANCTAACTTTAGGTCAAGGATTATTTCGGGGANTGTCTATGGCGGTGAATGACGGGTTGTCGATTGGNGCTTTGGCGCGGCGCACAGGCTTGGCGGNGTCCGCCATCCGCTATTACGAGGCGCAAGGGTTGATCAAACCGTGGCGCAACAACGGCGGGCAGCGGCGGTTCGAGCGTGCCGATCTGCGGCGGCTGAGCTTTGTGATGATCGCGCAGCAATTCGGCTTTACCTTGCCGCAGATCAAGCAAGAGCTGGATCGCCTGCCAGATGGGCGCACCCCCACCAAAGAGGACTGGGCGCGTATCAGCCAGGCGTTTCGTACAACGCTGGACGACCGGATCGCGACGTTGACCCGCCTGCGTGANGACCTAGATGGNTGTATCGGATGCGGNTGCCTGAGCCTNCAGGCCTGTGCGCTTTATAACCCCCAAGACCGCGCGGGGGAGAAAGGGCAGGGGCCGCGCTATCTGATGGGAGATCCGCGCAGCTAGCATTTTGCGATGCGAAACAATATTGCTGCACCTGCAACATTTAAGATGCAAACTGTCGTGGGTGCGCTAATTTACGCTGTGTTGCGATTGCAATAGCGACCGTGCTGGTTTAGCGAAATCCAAACCGTTTTCTGCCCGAAGAGGAGCCCCAAATGGCCGAAGTTGAACGCGAAGCAATGGAATATGACGTCGTTATCGTCGGTGCGGGCCCTGCCGGTCTGTCCGCCGCGATCCGTCTGAAACAACTCGACGCCGACTGCAATGTGGTCGTGCTGGAAAAGGGCTCTGAGGTGGGGGCGCATATCCTGTCGGGGGCGGTTTTGGACCCGATCGGTCTGGACGCCCTGATGCCCGACTGGAAAGAAAAAGGCGCGCCGATCAAGACCAAGGTCGAGGAAGACAACTTTTACATGCTGGGCGAGGCGGGTAAAATCNGGGTGCCGAACTTCCCCATGCCGCCGCTGATGAACAACCACGGGAACTACATCGTTTCCATGGCCAATGTCTGCCGCTGGATGGCAGAACAGGCCGAAGAGCTGGGGGTCGAGATTTTCCCCGGCATGGCGTGTTCCGAACTTGTTTATGGCGAAAATGGTGAGATCAAAGGCGTTGTGGCCGGTGAATTCGGCATCAGCGCCGATGGCACCAAGGGCGACGGCTATGAGCCCGGCATGGAACTGCACGGCAAATACGTCTTCCTGTCCGAAGGCGTGCGCGGCAGCCTGTCCAAGCAGGTGATTGCGAAATACGATCTGGACGCCGGAAAAGAGCCGCAGAAATACGGCCTTGGCATGAAAGAAATCTGGGAGATCGACCCCGCCAAGCACAAAGAGGGCACCGTGACCCACACGATGGGCTGGCCTTTGAACAGCAACGCGGGTGGCGGGTCGTTCATCTATCACATCGAAAACAACCAGGTGTACGTCGGTTTCGTTGTCCACCTTGGCTACAANAACCCGCATGTCTTCCCCTACATGGAATTCCAGCGCTTCAAGCACCACCCGATGGTNGCNGAGCTGCTNAAAGGCGGCAAGCGCGTGGCNTANGGCGCNCGCGCCATCACCGAAGGCGGCTACCAGTCGATGCCCAAGATGGTCGCACCCGGTGTGGCGTTGCTGGGCTGTTCGGTGGGCATGGTCAACGTGCCGCGCATCAAGGGCAACCACAACGCGATGCTNTCGGGNAAAGCTGCCGCCGAAGCGGCCTATGACGCGATCCAGGCGGGCCGCGCCGGTGACGAGCTGACCGCCTANGAGGAAGATGTCCGCAGCGGCGAGATCGGCAAAGATCTGAAAAAAGTGCGCAACGTCAAACCGTTGTGGAGCAAGTACGGCCTTGTGACCTCGCTCGCCGTGGGTGGGTTCGACATGTGGACCAATACCTTCGGCTTCTCGCTGCTGGGGACGCTGGGGCATGGTAAATCCGATGCTGAAGCGACCGAAAAGGCCGACAAGCACAAGAAGATCGACTACCCCAAGCCCGATGGCAAGCTCAGCTTTGACCGTCTGACCAACGTGGCGTTTTCNTTCACCAACCACGACGAAAGCCAGCCCGCGCATTTGACGCTGAAGGATCCGTCGGTGCCGGTGAACATCAACCTGCCGGAATACGCTGGCCCCTCGGCGCGGTATTGCCCTGCCGGCGTGTATGAATTCGTCGAGGAAGACGGCAAGGACCCGCGCTTTGTCATCAACTTCCAGAACTGCGTGCACTGCAAGACCTGCGACATCAAGGATCCGACGCAGAATATCGTCTGGACCACGCCGCAGGGTGGGGATGGCCCGAACTATCCTAATATGTAAGCGTCGCTTACGGGCCTAATATGTAAGCNTCGCTTGCGGGCCTAACGTGTAAGCATCACTTACTNGATGAAATCGATCAAAGGCGTGCTGCGGCGCGCCTTTTTTCATGCAAGGTTCCGCCGATAGAGGATAAGCGGGATGTCCCTTTGGATAGGCGGCATTGCGCTTGGTCGTGAACCTGTTAGCCTTGCGCGCAAATACAAATGAGGCGTGCCAGTATGATCCGTAACCTTCTGTTGACCGCAAGCGTNTTGGCGCTGACCGGAGCCGTTGCAATGCCCGTACAGGCGCAATCGGCGGCGGGGGCCTATCTTGCCGGTCGGCATGCTGCGGTGCGCAGTGATTTTGCGGAATCTGCCAAGTATTATGGCGANGCGCTGGCGCTTGATCCNAAGAACCNCGAATTCCTTGAAAGCACGGTTCTGGCGNTGCTCTCNCTGGGGGATATCGACCGCGCCCTGCCTTTGGCGCGCATCATGGCCGCGTCGGACCAGCCCGGGCAGATCGCCTATCTGGTGACAACCGCTGGCATGGCGCAGGAAGAAAACTATGCGGGTCTGATCGAACAATCCGCNGACGAGGGCGGGATCGGCCCTTGGGTGGACGGTTTGGTCAAGGCTTGGGCGCATGTGGGCGTGGGCGACATGACCGCCGCCATCACNCAGTTCGACNATCTGAGCAAAGAAGCCGGCATGCAGGGGTTCGTGCTGTATCACAAGGCTTTGGCACTGGCGTCNGTCGGCGACTACGAAGGNGCNGAGGCGATCTTTGCTTCGAACCAAGCGGGATCGGCAGGGCANACACGNCGCGGTGTGATCGCGCGGGCGGAAATCCTTGGCCAGCTCGGGCGAAATGAACAGGCGCTTGCGCTGCTGACCGATAGTTTCGGGGCCAGCAGNGANCCCGAACTTGACGGNTTGGTCGCCGCCTTGCAGGGGGAGGGGCAGGNCGCCTTTACCCANATCCCCGATGCCAAGGCNGGCATTGCCGAAGTCTTCTTTACCTTCGCCGCCGTGCTGCGCAATGAAAGTGCCGGTGACTACTATGTGCTGCTTTATTCGCGCATCGCGCGTTACCTGCGCCCCGATCATATCGACGANCTGNTNCTGACCGCGGATCTGCTNGAAAACATCGGCCAGTACGAGCTTGCGATCGAGGANCTGCAGGACGTACCCGCCGACAACCCCGCCTATCACGCAGCCGAACTCGGGCGTGCGGCGGCGCTGCGACGGTCGAACAANCCGGAACAGGCGATCGAGGTTCTGCAACAGNTGACCCGCAGCCACGGCACATTGCCNTCGGTCCATTCCNCCTTGGGNGATGCGTTGCGNGCGCAGGACAACTTCAAGGCCGCAATCAAATCCTATGACCGCGCGATAGAGCTGACACCCGACAGCAATCCGCAACGCTGGGTGCTGTANTACGCCCGCGGCATTGCCGAAGAACGCTCTGGCAATGGCGAGGCATCCGAACGCGATTTTCGCGCCGCTCTCAAGATNAACCCCGATCAGCCTCAGGTGCTGAACTACCTCGGCTATTCGCTGGTGGAACAGGGGCGCAATCTGGACGAAGCGTTGAACATGATCGAACGCGCCGTCGCGGCGAGCCCTGAATCAGGCTATATCGTCGATTCACTGGGCTGGGTCTTGTACCGTTTGGGCCGCTACGAAGAGGCCGTCGACCAGATGGAGCGGGCCGTTGAGCTGGTCGCCGTTGATCCGGTGGTGAACGACCATTTGGGCGACGTTTACTGGTCCGTTGGCCGTCAACGCGAGGCTGAATTCCAATGGCGTCGGGCGCTATCGTTTGTGGATCCCGAAGACAAAGACAGCGAGGCGGATCCCGACCGCATGCGCCGCAAGCTCGAGGTGGGGCTGGACGCGGTATTGGCCGAAGAAGGGGCCGAGCCGCTTAGCAAAGCCACTGCCGAGAAATGACGACCCAAGCCGCTGCCCTCGGGGTTGCCAACGCGGGTTTCGCCTGGGCCAAGGTGAACCTGACCCTGCATGTCACGGGGCAGCGCAGCGATGGCTACCATCTGCTGGATAGTCTTGTGGTGCGCGCCGGCGTGGGCGACCGGATCGCGGTATCTCCCTCTGACCAGCTTGAGCTGTTTATCGATGGTCCCTATGGCGGTGCCGCCCCCCATGATGACCGCAACCTCGTGGTGCGTGCGGCAAGGCTGCTGGACGCGGGCGCGGGCAGGGGGGCGCGGTTGCATCTGACGAAAAACCTCCCCGCCGCGGCAGGGATCGGCGGAGGGTCGGCGGATGCGGCCACGGCGCTGCGCTTGCTCTCGGCGCATTGGGGGCTGCCGGTGCCCGAGGATGTGGCGCGACTGGGGGCCGATGTGCCGGTTTGCCTGCATGACACCCCCCAGCGGATGGAGGGGATCGGCGAGCGATTGACGTCCGCGCCCAAGCTGCCGCCCTGCTGGCTGGTGCTGATCAACCCGAATAAATCCGCCGCCACGCCCGAGGTCTTCTCAAGGCTCGAGTCCCGCGCCAACGCGCCCATGCCCAAAGAGCTGCCCGCATTCACCAGCGCGCCTGCGTTCGCCGCCTGGCTGGCCACACAGCGCAACGACCTGGAGGCACCGGCGATCCAGGTGGTGCCAGAGGTGGCAGAGTGTCTGGGCAGCCTACAGGACGCGCTGCTGGCGCGTATGTCGGGCTCTGGTGCGACCTGCTTTGGCCTTTACGAGACCGAAGCACTGGCGCAGCGCGCCGTCATGCGTATTGCCGCGGCACAGCCCGGCTGGTGGGTCACCGCCGCACCGATGCTGGGGTAGCTTCGGCACGCCCCAGTGGCGTGACGGTTAGCTAATACGCGCGACGACGTAATCGGCCAGATCGCGCAGCATCTGCGTCAGCTCGTGATCCGGCAGGGTGTTCAGCGCAGTCTTGGCCTGTTCCGCCCATGCCAGCGCCTCTGCCTTGGTTTCGTCCAAAGTGCCATGTGCATTCAGCAGCGACAGAGCGTGTTCAAGATCGCCGTCCTCCTGCTTGCCCTTCTCGATGGTGCGGGTCCAGAAGGCACGTTCGGTCGCGTCGCCTTTGGCGATCGCCTTGATCACGGGCAGGGTCAGCTTACGCTCGCGGAAGTCATCACCGATGTTCTTGCCGGTGGCATTCGGGTCGCCTTGGTAGTCCAGCAGATCGTCGACAATCTGGAACGCGATCCCCAAGGCATCACCATAGTCAAACAGGGCCTGAACCTGTGCGTCAGGGGCCGTGGCAATCACCCCGCCCACTTGCGTCGCCGCCGAAAACAACGCCGCCGTCTTCCCGCGCACGACCTGTAGGTAGATGCCTTCATCCGTGGCCAGATTCTGCGCGGCGGTCAGTTGCAGCACCTCGCCCTCTGCAATCGTGGCGGAGGCATTGGCAAGGATCGCCAGTACGCGCATGTTATTCGTCTCGGTCATCAGCTGGAAGCTGCGCGCGAAAAGGTAGTCGCCCACCAGCACCGAAGATTTGTTATCCCACAGCAGGTTGGCCGTCGGCCGCCCGCGACGCTGCGCGCTTTCATCGACCACGTCGTCGTGCAGCAGGGTCGCGGTGTGAATGAATTCGACTGTGGCGGCAAGGTGCACGTGGTAGGGGCCGTCATAGCCGCACAGACGCGCCGCAGCGAGGGTTAGCATCGGGCGCAGCCGCTTGCCGCCTGCCTCTACCAGATGGGCCGTGACCTCGGGGATGCGCGGCGCATGTTCTGACGCCATGCGGTCGCGGATCAGATCGTTCACCGCGGTCATATCCGCGTTGAGATAGGCCGCCATCCGGTCATGTGGTTTCTGGGTGTTTTCGCTCGTCATTTACACGACCTTAATTGGAAGGCTCGACAATCAACGTCGATTGCCCTTACATCTCTGTTATGAAGGAACTTTTGCGCACAACCGATCCGACAATAATCGCCTTTGCCAGCGCCCTTCTTCAGGGCGAGGATATAGACTGCTTTCCGCTGGACGTAAACATGAGCGTGCTTGAAGGCGGGATCGGCATTTTTCCCCGCCGCTTGATGGTGCACGACGACGATCACTCCGCCGCAACGCGGGTGTTGCGCGACAACGACATCCCCACCGGGTTGCCCAAATAACCGCTGTGGACGTCTTTGACCCCGACGCGCTCACGCGGGATGCGTTTCTGGGCGGCAAGCTGCATTTGTGGCAGCCGCGTAAAGGCTACCGTGCGGGCGTCGACCCTGTTTTATTGGCTGCAACGGTGCCGGCGCAGGCCGGTCAGCGCGTGCTAGAGCTGGGCTGCGGGGTAGGGGCGGCGTCGCTTTGTCTGGGCGCGCGGGTGCCGGGCTTGAAGCTGACAGGGGTCGAGATCCAGCCTGCCTATGCCGCGCTTGCACGGCGCAATAATCCAGCATTTGAAGTGGTTGAGGCCGACATTGATGCCATGCCGCTGGCCCTGCGACAGCGACAATTTGACCACGTTCTTGCCAACCCGCCGTATTTTGATCGCCACGCCTCTGTCGCGGCGACCAACAGCGGTCGTGAAACCGCTTTGGGTGAAGCGACCCCGTTGGAAACCTGGGTCAAGATCGCGGCCAAACGCCTTGCTCCGAAAGGACAGGCGCATTTTATCCATCGGGCGGAACGCCTGCCCGATCTGATCCGCGCGCTACCCCATGATATGGGCAGCATAGAGGTGCTGCCGATCGCACCGCGCATCGGTCGCATGGCTGAACTGGTCATCCTGCGCGCGCGCAAAAGCGGGCGGGGGGCGTTTCGCTTGAACGCGCCCCTTATCATGCACGAAGGTGCACAACATTTAAGCGACGGCGACAGCTATGTGCCCGAAATACGAGCGGTCCTGCGCGAGGGCGCAGCGCTGCCATTCTAAGCAGCCTCTCGCCGATATCTCAACTTGTCGATAGTTTTGCTGCGCTGCCGCGTGACAGGTGGAATATTTCGTGCTTCAATCATTCTACGCAACATAACCTAAGGAGAGTTACATGGCTTTTGACGCACATCTGGATGCTCTGAAACGGAAGCATTTGGCAATGAGTGACGCTGTAGAACAGGCCCAACGATCGCCGAGTATGGACGGGCTAAAGGTTGCGAATATGAAAAAGGAAAAGCTGCGCTTGAAAGAGGAAATTACCCGGCTTTCCGCCTGATAGATTACAATTCCGTTGGCGTGCCCATTGGGCCGCCGACAAAAAGGCCAGCGCGAAATGCGCTGGCCTTTTGCGTTCATGTCGGCTGTTTAGACCAGATGCTGTGCACCATTCGCGGTGATCGTGGACCCGTTGATAAAACCCGCATCATCACTGACTAGGAATACAACCGCGCGGGCGATTTCTTCGGGTTCGCCTAGGCGGCCGGTCGGGATTTGCGCCACGATAGAGTCGCGCACCTTCTCAGGCACCGCCATCACCATATCCGTCGCGATATAGCCGGGGCAGATCGCATTCGCGGTAATATTGGCACGCGCGCCTTCCTGAGCGAGTGATTTCACAATGCCCAGATCGCCTGCTTTGGTCGCGGCATAGTTCACCTGGGCGAACTGACCTTTCTGCCCGTTGATAGAGCTGATGACGACGATGCGACCGAATTTTCGTTCGCGCATGCCAGGCCAAACCGGGTGGATCGTATTGAAAACACCCGTCAAATTGGTGCCAACCACCTCGTTCCACTGGTCGGGCGTCATCTTGTGGAAAGGTGCGTCTCGGGTGATGCCTGCGTTCGCTACGACCACGTCAATCGGGCCTAAATCTTCTTCGACTTTGGCAATCCCGGCCTTGGAATCGTCATAGTCGGCGACGTTCCACTTGTAGGTTTTGATGCCCGTGGTTTCTGTAAACTGCGCGGCTGCCTCGTCGTTCCCGGCATATGTTGCCGCGACGGTGTATCCTGCGTCTTTCAAAGCTGTGGAAATAGCCGCCCCGATCCCGCGGCTTCCCCCTGTTACAAGTGCAACACGTGACATAAATCTCTCCCCTTAAGGCAATGTTGTTTCGTTTGCCTTATTAATTTCGTAATTTAATTACGTGGAGAATTTGTAGTCAGGCTTGGATTTCATTGCAACAGTTTACACAGGGAAAAAGCAGATGTTTTTCGCGTGGCGCGCGTTCTTGCCGAACACGCGCCAGGCTTGATCGATTATACAGCGTTATGGGCGCTCAAGACACATGGCCACGCCCATGCCGCCGCCGATGCACAGGGTCGCGAGGCCTTTTTTCGCGCCGCGTCGCTGCATCTCGAACAAAAGCGTGTTCAGGATGCGCGCGCCGGAGGCACCGATGGGGTGGCCGATTGCGATGGCACCGCCGTTCACGTTCACGATCGATGGATCCCACCCCATGTCCTTGTTGACCGCGCAGGCCTGCGCCGCGAACGCTTCGTTGGCTTCAACAAGGTCTAGATCCTCGGCCTTCCACCCCGCTTTCTCAAGCGCTTTACGCGATGCATAGATCGGGCCGGCACCCATGATCGTCGGGTCCAGGCCAACGGTCGCATAGGACGCGATGCGCGCCAAAGGTGTGATGCCGCGCTTTTCGGCGTTGTCTGCGGACATCAGCAATGCGCCAGCGGCCCCGTCGTTCAGGCCGGACGCATTGGCTGCGGTGACGGAACCGTCTTTGGTGAAGGCGGGGCGCAGTTTCTGCATCGCTTCCATCGTGGCACCGTGGCGGATGTATTCATCTTGATCGACAACCATCTCGCCCTTGCGGGTTTTGACAGTGAAAGGCACGATTTCGTCCTGGAATTTACCGGCCTTCTGGGCGGCTTCGGCTTTGTTCTGCGAGGCCACCGCGAATGCGTCTTGGGCGTCGCGGCTGATATCCCATTTAGCGGCAACGTTTTCAGCTGTTTGACCCATATGGTACCCGTGGAACGCATCCCACAGACCGTCGCGGATCATCGTATCGATAAGTTGCATGTCGCCCATTTTCTGGCCCGGACGCAGATTTTGTGCGTGGGGGCTCATCGACATGTTTTCCTGACCACCGGCTGCCACAATATCGGCGTCGCCCAATTGGATGTGCTGCGCTGCCAAAGCGACCGCGCGCAGACCGGAGCCGCAGACCTGGTTGATCGACCATGCCGCACTTTCGATGGGCAGACCTGCATTCACATGTGCCTGACGGGCAGGGTTTTGCCCCTGAGCGGCGGTCAGAACCTGACCCAGAATTGTTTCATTGACCTCGGAAGGGTCGATGCCTGCGCGGGCGACGATCTCTTTCAGCACCGCGGCGCCCAGATCGTGCGCGGGTGTATTTGCAAAGGATCCGCTGAAGCTGCCGACAGGCGTGCGCGCTGCGGATGCGATGACAACGTTGGTCATATGTGTTCTTCCCCTGAACTACTGACGTGGGGTAATATAATACGGCGTTTTCCCGTTCCCCCGTCTTCTATGGTTTGGACATATCCCATTGCTGCACATGCGGCAATCGCGCCATGTTCGCTTACGCATTTTTGCGCTCTTCCGGCGTGCTCTGCCAGTAGGGTTGGGTGGTTGGTGCGCCATACAGAAAGCCCTGTTGGCAATCGACCCCAAGCGCGAGAAGCAGGGATGCATCGTCTTGATTTTCCACCTGTTCGGCGACGGTTATCATGTCGAAGTTGCGCGCGATCGACACCATGATCGACACGATTGCACGATTGTCGGGGTGGTCGCTTACGCCACGGGCGAACTGCCCGTCGATCTTCAGAATGTCAAAGAACATCTCTTTCAAATAGCGGATGGCGATGTAGTCAGAGCCAAAGTTATCCAATGCAAAGCAAACGCCCCGTGTCTGGAGCTGGTCCATAAAGCTGGCGACAAGTTCTGGCATCTGCATCGCCGATTTTTCGCTAATTTCCAGAATGAGACGTTCGCCAATGGTACCGTCGCGCGACAGCCACCGATTCAAAAGGGTCGTCCATCCCGCATACCCGATAGAGCGCGCGGACATGTTGATCGAAAGGCGCAACCCTTTGTTTTCGCTCAGCGCGGCAAGCCCCGCATTGAGCGACAGCACATCAATCTCGCGGCCAAGCTGGGTCTTCTCGACCACGGGCATGAATTCGCGGGCGGGGATGACGCGACCGGTGGGATCCAGAATGCGAATGAAACCTTCGTAAAAGGCGATTTTTGGGTCGTCCGCGTCCCGCATGACAGGCTGGTATGCCATCAATGTCTGATTATGCGCGACAGCAGCCCTGACCATGGCCAATATGCTGCCGTCACGTTGGGTCAGCGCGTAGTCGAGCGGGTTTTTCGTTCCCTCAGGCAGATCGGCGAGCGGGTGTGGTGATATATCTTCCAAAGTGGCGCTTCCATTTATCGCTGTACTCATGTCACCTTGGCGCGGAAACTTGTAACGCCGGGTTAACGCGGCAATGCAGTACAAATTTTAGCCATCCGGCCAGATCCGTCGGAGAAGGGGATGCGGATGCAGCGGTGTGACTGGGCTGGGCCAGAGCAAATTTATCTGGATTATCATGACACTGACTGGGGTGTGCCGGAGTATGACAGCCGCGCGCTTTGGGAAAAACTGATCCTTGATGGCTTTCAGGCAGGGCTGAGTTGGATCACGATACTTAAAAAGCGAGAGAATTTTCGCGAGGCTTTTGCCGGTTTTGACCCTAATGTCATCGCCACATGGGGCGAAGCCGAGGTTGAACGCTTGCTCGCCAACCCCGGCATTATCCGCCACCGCGGAAAGATAGAGGCGGCGATTACAAATGCACGCGTTTGGCAAGAGATTGAAAAGAAGGAGGGATTTGATCGGTACTTATGGAAATACGTGGGGTTCGAGCCACTGCAAAACCGGTTTGAGCGTCAGTCGGATGTTCCCGCATGGACGCCGCTTTCAAAGCAGATATCGGCTGACTTGAAAAAACAGGGGTTTAAGTTCTGCGGCCCGACAATCGTCTATGCGTTTATGGAGGCTGTGGGCATGGTGAATGACCATTTGACGTGCTGTCCCCGTCATCAGGCTGTCGCGCAAATGCCCAAACATGACTGGGACGCTGGCTAGGCCACTGTGACCGTGTTAGGCGGTAACGGTACTTAGGCGCTTTGCGAGTTGGTCAAGCATCACAATCGTGTCGCCGCTGGTCGAGAATGCCTTGGTGCGGCAGTAGTCGACGTTGACCACGATATCGCGATGACATGCTGCCTCTGGCGAGGTCTGGACCGCGTTCTTTACCACGTCAGCGATGTTGAGCGTGGATTGCGTTTTAAGCGCGGGCGAGAGCGCGGCGAAGGTGCCGTTTGATCGATATGTCACGATAAGGTTCAGGCTGCTGAGCGCATCGGTCAACCTGCGTGCCAATCCGACGGAAAACTCGACGCGCTGGTCTTGCGGAACCTGCGAAAGCACATCCGCAAAGTTCTGCAGCACGATCACAGCAATCTGCATGCCGCCACCAAACTCGGATTGCATGCGCATAATGCAGTTTTCAAAGGCGTCCTGCGGGACAAGGCCGCTCTCGGAAAGCTCGGAGGGCGACATCGGACGGTCGAGCGCGAGCTCTTTCAGAACGTCGAAATTCTCTTGGTTGGGGGATTCATGCGGGCGTTTCAGGTGCCGGACAAATTCGGCGTTGCGCATTTCTGCACCATGAATACGTGCCTCAAGGTCGAAGAACTCGAACGGTTTGATGATATAGTCCCACGCGCCCGCCACGAAGGATTTCGCGATGCTTTCGCTGTTCTTTACCCCGGTGAGCATGATGATGGGCACGAATTCGTACCCGTCGATTTGTCGGATGTGGGGGATCAGTTCTACGCCGGACATTTCCGGCATCTGGATGTCGAGCAGTAGGCAGTCGAAAATAACCGGCGCGCTATGGATGACTTCAAGCGCCTCCTTGCCGGAGGCGGCCGTGCGGACATATTCGTGATCTTGCGTCCGAAGATATTCTTCTAGCAAATTGCGCAGATCTTGATTGTCCTCGACGGCCAAGATACTCATGCGCGTGGTCTTTCGACGCGATGCACCACAACTGCGTTATGAGTTCCGATGAAGTGCATTGGATGCAAACAGTACCCGCCGCGATAGCCCATGTTATGCGTCACACTAGCCCCCTCAAACCGTTCAACACCTTGATGCTGCGTGACAATCGTTAACATTTCAACTTAAAAGTGCCCGCTTTAACTTTTTGTTAACGATTTTGGCGATTTTAAGGCAACGTTCGGCGGGTCACATGACGTAGGGCGGCGGAGCGTTCATCGAAATGCGCATTTTCACGGACTTCCCGGCCGCTACTGCCTAATAAGCTGCGATTTGAGGCTAATTGGCCCAAGTTCGTGCATTGACTCCAACCCGCAGCACCGTATAAGCGCCGCTTGATTGGTGTTGGTGGACCCCGCAAGGGGAACCCTGTCAGGCTTCGGCCAGAGGACAACGCCCTTTACCGCCCGTCGCAATCCTGCGGGGGCCTCAAAAAGGAGAACAGCCGTGACTAAGCGTACAGCTGCCAAGCACAAAATTGACCGCCGTATGGGCGAAAACATCTGGGGCCGTCCTAAGTCCCCAGTGAACCGTCGTGAATACGGCCCCGGCCAGCACGGTCAGCGCCGCAAGGGCAAAATGTCCGACTTCGGCATTCAGCTGCGCGCCAAGCAGAAGCTGAAAGGCTACTACGGCGATCTGACCGAAAAGCAATTCCGCCGCATCTACGGTGAAGCCGAGCGTGTAAAAGGTGACACAGGTGAAAACCTGATCGGTCTGCTGGAGCGTCGTCTGGACGCAGTTGTATACCGCGCCAAATTCGTCGCGACCGTTTTCGCTGCGCGCCAGTTCGTGAACCACGGCCACGTCAAAGTGAACGGCAAGAAGGTTAACATTCCTTCCTACCGCGTCAAAGAAGGCGACGTGATCGAAGTGCGTGACCGTTCCAAGCAAATGGTTGCCCTGCTCGAAGCGACACAACTGGCAGAGCGTGACGTGCCTGACTACATCGAGGCGGATCACTCCAAGATGACAGCGACATTCGTGCGCACCCCCGCTTTGGGCGACGTGCCATACCCTGTCATGATGGAACCGAACCTCGTGGTCGAATTCTACGCGAAGAACTAAGGTTCCTCGCATATCAATGCCGAAGGGGCCACGCTGGAAAGACCGGCGTGGCCCTTTTTGCGTTTGGTGACGCGCCTTTAGCGCGGGGCCATATGACGCTGGGACAAGATCGTAGTGGCGCTGGCGACGGCGCGCGTTTATGGTCCGCCCGACAGGAGACATGACAGATGACAACCGCTATTCGCCCGCAACCCGGCATTATGGACATCGCGCTGTATCAAGGCGGGGCGTCCCATGTGGCGGGACTTGATAATGTGATCAAGCTCAGCTCGAACGAGAACCCGCTTGGCCCGTCCGACGCGGCCGTCAAAGCGTTCCGCGATGCGTCCTATGATCTGCACCGCTATCCGTCCTCTGATCATACCGCGCTGCGTCAGGCGATCGCGCAGGTGCACGGGCTGGACGCTGACCGCATCATTTGCGGGGCCGGCTCGGACGAGATCATCGCCTTTTTGTGCCAGGCGTTCTCGGGCGAGGGGACAGAGGTGCTGCACACCGTGCACGGTTTTGGCATGTACCGGATCTCCGCGCTGGCCAACGGGGCGACCCCGGTCGAGGTGCCCGAAAACGAACGGGTCACGGATGTGGATGCGCTGCTCGCGGGGTGCACCGACAAAACGCGGCTGGTGTTCATTGCGAACCCGAACAACCCCACCGGCACCATGATCGGGCTGAGCGAGATTGAACGCCTTGCCGCCGGTATCCCCAAACAGGCAATTCTGGTGCTCGACGGGGCCTATGCCGAATATGTCGAAGGCTATGACGGCGGCGCGGCTTTGGTCGATAGCCACGATAATATCGTGATGACGCGGACGTTCTCGAAGCTGTACGGTCTGGGCGGGCTGCGGATCGGTTGGGGCTATGCACCGGCGCATATTATCGATGTGCTGAATCGTGTGCGCGGGCCGTTCAACCTGTCGCAAGCCGCGCTGAATGCGGCGACGGCGGCGATCAAGGATACCGGCTACGCCGCCCATTGCCGGAGCGAGAACGCCAAATGGCGCAGTTGGATGGCTGATGCGCTGGCAGAGATCGGCGTGCCGTCTGATGTGTCTTGCGCGAACTTCATCCTCGCGCGGTTCAAGTCGCAGGAAGAGGCCGAGGCCTGTGATGAATACCTCAAGACCCAAGGGTTGATCGTGCGGCGCGTGGCGGGCTACCAGCTGCCGACCTGCTTGCGGATCACCGTGGGCGATGAAAGCGCATGCCGCCGCGTGGTGCATGCGATCCGACAGTTTAAAGGCGACTGATATGCCCGTAATTTATGAGAAAGTCGCGCTGATCGGCTTGGGGCTGATCGCCTCTTCGATGTTCTGGGCGATGAAGCGCGGCGGGCTTGCGGGCCATGTGTCGGGCTTTGCGCGCAGCGCCGAAACCCGCGACACCGCCCGCGAGATTGGCCTGTGCGACGAGGTCTGCGATTCCATTGCCAAGACGGTGAAAGACGCGGATCTTGTGGTGCTTTGTGTACCCGTCGGCGTCATGGGGTCGGTCGCGGCCGAGATGGCCGGGCATCTCAAACCCGGCTGCACGGTGACGGATGTTGGGTCGGTCAAGGCGGATGTGATCGCGCAAGTGGGCCCACTGCTGCCCGACGGGGTGCATTTCATCCCGGCACACCCTTTGGCGGGGACCGAACACTCCGGCCCACGCAGCGGCTTTGCAGAGCTTTTTGACAACCGCTGGTGCCTGCTGGTGCCTGTGCCCGACACCAACGCCAATGCGATCTCGCGGTTGCGGAACCTCTGGGATGGTATGGGTGCCAATGTCGAGGAAATGGATGCGGAGCATCACGATCTGGTGCTTGCGGTGACCAGCCATGCGCCGCACTTGATCGCATATACGATGGTGGGCGTGGCCGACGACCTGCGCCGCGTGACCGATAGCGAAGTGATCAAATATTCCGCTGCGGGTTTTCGCGACTTTACCCGCATCGCGGCAAGCGATCCGACCATGTGGCGCGATGTGTTTCTGACCAACAAGGAGGCCACGCTCGAGATTCTGGGCCGCTTTACGGAAGAGCTTTTCGCATTGCAGCGCGCGATCCGTATGGGGGATGGCGATCATCTGCATGATTACTTCACCCGTACCCGGGCGATCCGTCGCGGGATTATCGAAGCGGGGCAGGACACGGATGCGCCGAACTTTGGTCGCCAACCCGGCAATAAATGATCCGGGCGGCGCTGATATACGCGCTGCTTTCCGGTGCCGCACTGGCCGGACCCGATACCTCTTTGCGCCCGCCGGCCGCGGCCGGGGGTGCTGCGCTGACACCCCAAGGGTCGATTGCCACGCCGCCGCGCAATGCGGGGGCCAAACGCGCGATAGCGGCCACGGGCGGGATCGCCTCCTCGTTACGGCCCAGCCTGCGCAGCCGTAAGGTAGAACAAGCGGCCAAGGCCAAACGCCGCCTGCTGGCCAAGGGCGCGGTATGCGGGGATATTTCCATTCAGGGCAAGGCGATCGGACGGGTGCAACCCAAGCTCAAGGGATGTGGTGTCAGCGATGCGGTGCAGATCCAGTCGGTGTCGGGCGTGCGGTTGAGCCAAGCGGCGGTGATGGACTGCAAGACTGCCAAAGCATTGAAAACATGGATTGATCAATCGGCAAAGCCCGCTTTTGCCGGTCAGGGTGGCCTGCGCGGGCTGCGTGTCGCCGCGCATTACGCCTGCCGGACGCGCAACAACCAGCCGGGTGGCAAGATATCAGAACACGGGCGCGGGCGGGCGATCGATATCTCGGGTTTCCAGATGCACAGCGGCGCTGAGGTCAGTGTGTTGAAGGGCTGGAATGCCCCCGCCAGCCGTAAGGCCATGCGTCGGGTGCACAAGGGGGCCTGCGGGCCGTTTGGCACCGTGCTTGGCCCGAAAGCGAACCGCTTCCATCTGGATCACTTTCATTTCGACACCGCGCGGTATCGCAAGGGGACCTACTGTCGTTGATTTAACGCAATTCAGCGCAAGATAATCTTGGGTGCTCGGCCCAAGGGGATGAACCCCATAGACATTTTTCCGTCCTTCACGGTGATGTCCAGATCCAGCGCATCGGTGTTTCCCGACATTTGCGCCAACCCCTTCAGCATTTGTTCCGCTTGGGGGCGGAAGTTGGGGGGGATGTACCCCGCGCTCTCGGCCATGGTCAGCATCGTCGGCCAGTCTTGTGCCGCGACCGACAATGTCCCTGTCGCCAGACCATCTTCGGCGACTGCAATTGTGCCGCTCAGGGACAGGGCAATGTCGCCCCAGGCAAGCTCGGCATGACGCAGGTCGATCACGCGGGGCTGGGGGCGGGTCCGGCCAAGGGCCTTACGGTCCCACAGCCGGTCAAAGGTGATGGTCGCTTTGGCGGTGACGGTGTCAAACGCCTCTGCCCAATTGTCGGGCAGGCCGAACAGACCGCGCAGTGCAGCACTGGGGGTGACGTTTTGCGCGTCCAGCGCCAGATCATAGATCGGCTGGCCGACGGTCTGTTGCACAGCGCTGGCGTTCAGGCCGCGCCCCTCGACAGGGCCGGTGACGGGCAGGTCAAGCACCCAGGCACCGCCGTCCAGCGTCAACCGGTCCAGCTGGCCGGAAACACTGGGGCGTAGGCGCAGATCGGTGGTCACGTCCTCGGCCGACAACATGGCGCGCAAGTTGGGGCCGGACAGGCCAAGTTCGATATAGGGCGAGGCAACGGTGACATATCCGGGCCAGTATGCGGGGGTAGAGATGTCGATGCGCTTTGCCGCGACGGCACTGGCGATCCCGCGCCCGGCACTTTGGGCCGGCGGGGTCAGGGTCACATCGGTCAGACGGGTTTGCAACCGCGTGGGGAAGCCCTGCTTTTTCATTTCGCCCACGTCTGCCTGCCACCCGGCTGCGCGGCGCGTTTCGATCAGTTTCGCGATGCCCCGCTGCAATCCGGACGAGGCAGCGACCCACCATCCGCACCAAACCGCCGCCAGAACGACAATAACCAACACGACCTTGCCCATTTTACCCAACACCTTATTAACGCCTGCGATAGCGCAGCTTTAAACAAGCCAATGATAAAGGACCAGAGACATGGCAATGTGGGTGTTCGGTTACGGCAGCTTATTGTGGAAACCGGGGTTTGACGTCGCGGAAAGCGTGATCGGGCGGTTGCCCGGGTATGCGCGGTCTTTCTGCATGCGCTCCATCCACCACCGTGGCTCGGTCGAACGTCCGGGGCTTGTGCTGGCGCTGGATGCGGATACCGGCACGGCCTGCGATGGCATGGCGCTGCGCGTGGCACCGGGCACCGAAGAGGCGACGCTGGCATATTTGCGCGAACGCGAGCTTGTCTCGTCGGCTTATGTAGAGAAAACCCTGGATGTGCAGCTAGAGGACGGGCGCACCGTGGCGGCCTTGGTCTATGTGATTGACGCGGAACATGACCAATACTGCGGCGGCTTGCCGCTAGAAGAGCAGGCGCAGATCATCTCGGGCGCGGTTGGCGGCATGGGGCCGAATACCGAATATCTGTTCAACACCGCAGCGCATCTGACGCAGATCGGGCTGCATGATCCGTCGCTGGCGTGGCTGCACGACCGCGTAAAGACTTTATGCGCATAAACCCGTGGCATAACCGTCGGGATTAAGTGTAGGCTGCGGCAACAGAAGCACAAAAGTGTCAGGAGCCACGAGGCATGGCGCAGTCAGATCGCGAATCCAAACCACAGTTTTCCCAGCCGGTGCGGCAGATCACGCTGATGCTGATCGCCCTCGGGCTGACCTGCATCGGGGCTTTTCTGGCGCTGCCAAGCGTTTTGCCTATTTTTGCGGCGAACCCCTATTTGAACGGGGTCATCATTGTCGTCTTCTTCATCGGTGTGATCGCCTGCTTTTATCAGGTGGTGCAGCTGATCGGCTCTGTCCGCTGGATCGAGAATTTCGCCTCTGACGCGCCCAATGCCGATGCCGTCGCCCCGCAGCTGCTGGCACCGCTGGCATCGCTGCTGCGCACACGCGGCGCGCGCATGCAGGTGAACGCGACCTCCACCCGCTCTATCCTGGATTCCGTCGCCACCCGCATCGACGAAGCGCGCGAGATCACGCGTTATATCGTCAACATGCTGATCTTCCTCGGGCTTCTGGGCACGTTCTACGGCTTGGCGACGACTGTACCGGCGGTGGTTGAAACCATCCGCAGCCTCGCCCCGCAAGAAGGGGACGGCAGCACCGATATGTTCGCGCGGCTGATGACGGGGCTGGAATCGCAGCTTGGCGGTATGGGGGTGGCGTTCGGGTCGTCCCTTTTGGGGCTGGCGGGGTCGCTGGTGGTTGGCTTGCTTGAACTCTTTGCCGGTCACGGGCAGAACCGCTTTTATCAAGAGCTTGAAGATTGGCTCAGCTCGATCACCCGCGTCGGTTTTTCCTCGGGCGAGGACGGCGCATCGGATCAAAACGCGGTGGCAGGTGTGCTGGATCACATGGCCGAACAGATGGACAGCCTGCGTCAGCTGATCGGACAATCGGCGGAAAGCCAGACCGCGTTGAACAGCAAGATCGGTGCGCTGGCCGCCACGATGGAGGAACTGTCGGCGCGGGCCGCACAGACCGATACGCCGGCCGAAAGCCTTGATCGGATCGCCAAGGGGCAGGAGCGTATGGTGGCCGTGCTTGAAGGGCAGGGTGAACACGAACGCGCGGATGCGGAAAGCCGGATGCGCCTGCGGTCGATCGACGTGCAGATGCTGCGTATTCTCGAAGAGATTTCGGCCGGACGGCAGGAGACTATGGCCGAGTTGCGCAAGGATATATCCTTGCTGGCCAAGGCGCTGTCGGCTCCGCGTGGCGCTGAGCCGCGCCGCTTGCGCACCCCTGACCGCACCGACACCGAGGGCAGCTGATCATGGCGCTTTCCCGACGTACTGGGGCACGGTTTCAGGGCTCGATCTGGCCGGGATTCGTGGATGCGATGACGGGTCTTTTGCTGGTGCTGATGTTCGTGCTGACCATCTTTATGGTGCTGCAAGCCGTTCAGACCCAGCGGATCAACGGCCAAGAGAACGAGCTGAATTCACTGTCGGGGGAAGTCGCGGCGCTGGCGCAAGCGCTTGGGATGGAACGGCAAACCACGGCCGAGCTCGAGGCAGAACTGGGGACGCTGAACACATCCCTCACCGCTGCGCGCGATCAGGCGGCAGAGCAGGCGGCGATGATCGCCTCCTTGACCGCGACACGCGCTGCGCAGGCCGCACAGCTTGACGCGGCAGAGGCCAAGATCACCGGTTTCGAGGCGCAGGTGGCAAGCCTGTTGTCCCAACGGGATGCGGCGGTCGCCCGTGGAGAGGCGCTTGAGACGCGACAAGAAGAACTGCTGAGCGCGCAAGAGGCGTTGAACCTTGCCTTGGCGCAGGCGCGGTCAGAAACGGACGCCCAGGCCGAAGCCGCCCGCCTTGCCGCCGCCCGCCGTGATGCGCTGACAGCGCTGGTGGATGATCTGCGGGCGCAAAATGAGGATGCGCAGGCCGCATTGGAAACCGCCGCCGCGCAGAANGCCGCCGCGCTGTCNGAGGCCGAAGCNGCNCGTCTGGNCGAAGNNGCCGCCGNCGAACGCTTGCGCGAAAAGCTGGAAAATGCCGATGCAGAGCTGACCGCAATGACGCTGGCGCTAGAGACGCAGCGCCAAGAGGCCGAGGATACGCTGACCCTGCTGGCCGCCGCCCGCGCTGCCAAGGAAACGCTGGATGCAGAACTTGCCGCTGCGCTGGCGGAAACCGAAACTCTTGAGGCAACACAGGCCGATCGGGCAGAGCTGCGCGCCAAACTGGCGGATGCGCTTGCGGCAAAGCTTGCCGCTGAGAACCGCGCCGAGGCAGAGCTGTCGGATGCAGAGAAACAGGCCGCTTTGCTGGATGCTGCCCGGTCCGAGCTGGCGCAGGAAGAAGCGGCGACTGCTGCGGCACAACGCCAGACAGAACTATTGAACCAGCAGGTTGCCGCCCTGCGCGGCCAGTTGGGGGAGCTGCAATCCCTGCTGGATGATGCCGTCGCACGCGATGCCGCGAAAGAGGTGCAGTTGCAATCGCTGGGGTCAGACCTGAACACCGCCCTCGCACGGGTCGCCGCCGAAGAACGCCGCCGTGCCGAGCTTGAAGCGGCTGAACGTGCGCGGCTTGAGGCCGAGACGAAGAACCTTGAACAATACCGGTCCGAGTTCTTTGGCCGCTTGCGCGCGCTTTTGGGCAATCAGGAGGGTGTGCGCATCGAGGGGGACCGTTTCGTCTTCTCTTCCGAGGTGTTGTTCCCCCCGGGGGCCGCCACGCTGTCCGCCGATGGTCGCGGAGAGATCGCCAAGGTCGCCGGTATCCTGCGCAACATCGCGGCCGATATCCCGCCTGAAATCGACTGGGTCATTCGCGTAGACGGGCATACCGACAACCAGCCGCTGTCGGGGTTGGGCGAATTTGCGGATAACTGGGAGCTTAGTCAGGCGCGCGCCCTGTCGGTGGTCAAATATATGATCAACTTCCTCGGGATTGCACCGGAACGGCTGGCCGCGAACGGCTTTGGCCAATATCAGCCCGTTGCCAGTGGCAACACCGAAGCCGCCCGCGCGCAAAACCGCCGGATCGAGCTTAAGCTGACCGAGAGGTAGCGTTATTTGACCTCGATTTCCGTGCTGCGTTGGCTGATGATCTGCAGGCCGCGGATCATCGTCACCGTGCCGGTATAGGTGCCCGCGGGCCAGTCCACGCGGCCACGTTTGCCGATGGCGCGAAAGGCTTGGGCCTGGGTTTTGGTCAGCGTCACATCATCCGCGATCACCATGCCGTCAGGGCCGGTGATGGACAGGTTCACGATGTCATGCGCCCGCGTGCCAAACATGTAGCCCCAGACAACCAGCGCATCCGCATCCACGGGCAGGGACGCCGCCGCTGCCTCGCCTTGTTTGATGGCGTCATAGGCGGGGACCGCATCGGCAAAACCAATGCTGATCAGCCCACCGGCGCGGTAGTCGGGCCGTTCGGCCCAAAGATTGCTATCACCGGGCGCGTCGCAGCTGGTGGTCCCATCGGGATCGAAGGGATCAACGACGGCCCCGTCTTTGCGCACCGACAGATGCACATGGGGGAAGGCGGCCTTTCCCGACTGCCCGACAAAGCCGATGGTGTCGCCCGAAGCGACCTCTTGCCCCTTGGTAACGCTGACGGAGCCTTGTTTGAGGTGGCAGTACTGGGTTTCCCAACCGTTCCCGTGGTCAAGCACGACGCCGTTGCCACATTCCTTACCGTCGATATCGGCGGCGTTTTCGCTGGTGTAGCCGCTGTCAGCCATACCGTCGCGCATACCGGTGACACGGCCTGCGGCGCTGGCAAGGACGGGGATGTTGTCGGCGATACGGGCCCGGCTGGGCAGTGCGAAATCCGTGCCTTTGTGCCCGTCATAGCTTAGCGCGGCACAGGTGAAATCCATCGCATCAGACGACGGGTCGCTATCGACATACTGCTGGATGAAGCAGTCTGTGCCAAGGTCGCAATCAAGGGGAGGGGAGATAAGAAAACCCTCTGCCAGCACGGGGCTGGCAAAGGGCAGGGCAAGCGCAAATACGGCGCTGCGTGGTATCATTCAGCTGTCAGCAACGGTGGCTTGTTGCCTGTCAGCTTGGGGTTTTCCGACCCGAGGATCGTCAGGTCCAGCTCGCCCTTCTTGACGTTGACCTTGACCACACCACCTTTCGCCAGCTTGCCGAACAGCAGCTCTTCGGCGAGGGGCTTTTTGATGTGCTCTTGGATGACGCGTCCAAGGGGGCGCGCACCCATCCGTGCATCATAGCCTTTGTCGCCCAGCCATTCGGCGGCTTTGGTGGACAGTTCAATCGTCACGTTGCGGTCCATCAGCTGAGCTTCAAGCTGCAGCACGAACTTCTCGACCACCCGCAAGATCACGTCTTTCGGAAGCGGCGCAAAGCTGATCACCGCGTCCAGACGGTTGCGGAATTCGGGCGTGAAGGTCCGTTCGATCGCGGCGGTATCCTCGCCGGTGCGACGGTCACGGCCAAAGCCGATCGCTTCTTTCGCCTGCTCGGACGCGCCTGCGTTCGACGTCATGATCAGCACGACATTGCGGAAATCCACTGTCCGGCCGTTATGGTCCGTCAGCTTGCCGTGATCCATCACCTGCAACAGGATGTTGTAGACGTCCGGGTGGGCTTTCTCCATCTCGTCGAGCAGCAGAACGCAGTGCGGGTGCTGGTCAACGCCATCGGTCAACATGCCGCCCTGATCAAACCCGACATAGCCGGGAGGGGCACCGATCAGGCGGGAAACGGCGTGTTTNTCCATGTANTCAGACATGTCGAAACGCAGCAGTTCCACACCAAGCGTGTCGGCCAGCTGTTTCGCCACCTCGGTCTTACCTACACCTGTCGGCCCTGCGAACAGGTAGTTGCCGATGGGTTTTTCGGGCTCGCGCAGGCCGGCACGGGCCAGTTTGATCGCGGACGACAGGGCTTCGATCGCCTTGTCCTGACCGAAGACGACGCGTTTCAGCGATGCCTCAAGATCCTTGAGCACAATCACATCATCCTTGGACACGTTCTTGGGCGGGATGCGCGCGATCTTGGCNACCACGGCTTCGACNTCTTTGGTGCCGATGGTCTTGCGCCGTTTNGAGGCCGCCAGCAGATGCTGCGCCGCGCCCGCTTCGTCGATCACATCGATGGCGGAGTCAGGCAGTTTGCGGTCGTTGATATAGCGGTGCGCCAGTTCAACCGAGGTCCGGATCGCGTCAGAGGTATATTTGACCGAGTGGTGATCCTCNAAATAGGGTTTGATGCCNCGCAGGATTTTCACCGCATCCTCGACCGAAGGCTCGTTCACATCGATCTTTTGGAAACGACGCGCAAGGGCACGGTCNTTTTCGAAATGCTGGCGGAATTCCTTGTAGGTGGTCGACCCCATNGTGCGCAGCTTGCCGCCCGCAAGCGCGGGTTTCAGCAGGTTGGAGGCATCCATCGCGCCGCCGGATGTGGCACCGGCACCGATAACGGTGTGGATCTCGTCGATGAACAGGACGGCGTTGTCATGTTCTTCCAGCTCGGTCACGACGGCTTTCAGNCGTTCTTCGAAATCACCGCGGTAGCGGGTGCCNGCCANCAANGCGCCCATGTCGAGCGAATAGATCGTGGTTTCGGCCAAGACCTCGGGCGTTTCACCNGCAACGATCTTGCGCGCCAGCCCTTCGGCGATGGCGGTTTTCCCGACGCCGGGGTCACCCACCAGCAGCGGNTTGTTCTTGCGGCGGCGGCACAGCACCTGAATGCAGCGTTCCACCTCGTCCGACCGGCCGATCAGCGGATCAACGTCGCCTTCGCGGGATTTCGCGTTCAGATCAACGGTGTATTTCGCCAGCGCGGATTCTTTCTTGTCGCCATCGGTGACACCTTGGGCTTCTTCCTCGTGATCCGGCGCACCGGACACGGGGCGTGGTTCACCGAAAGCCGGATCCTTGGCGACGCCATGCGCGATGTAATTGACCGCATCATAGCGCGTCATATCCTGTTCTTGCAGGAAGTAGGCGGCGTTACTTTCGCGTTCCGCAAAAATCGCGACCAGCACGTTCGCGCCGGTCACTTCGGTCCGGCCAGAGGATTGCACATGGATCGCCGCGCGCTGGATCACCCGCTGGAACGCTGCCGTTGGCACCGCTTCGGAGCCGTCAACATCGGTGACCAGATTGTTCAGGTCTTCATCGACAAATTCGACCAGCGTTTCGCGCAGTTCGGTCATATCGACGGAACAGGCTTTCATCACCTGCACGGCGTCGGGTTCGTCGATCAGGGCCAAAAGAAGATGTTCAAGCGTAGCGAATTCATGTTTGCGCGCATTGGCAAGGGCCAGCGCCGCGTGAATGGCTTGTTCTAGGGTAGACGAGAATGAAGGCACAGGCGTGCTCCTTTTCGATCTGTGTCGGAGGGGGCGTCAGAAACAGGACGCGCCGCAACCGAGCATGGCCTCATAGTATTAGAGTTTGGTTGATCACGGCGCAGCTTCAAGGTTTTTCTGCAATATCGCTGTCACATTTATCGTGAACGTCGATTTTAGACCATGATTGCGGCGGTCAGAAACGGTCTTTGCGCGCGCGAATTTCGGCAAACACATCGGTGTCGGTGGCGTTGACCATCCCCAGTTGCGCACGGATGCCCGGATCGGACGGGCGCAGAAAGGGGTTGGTTTCAAGTTCCGTTGAAAGCGTCGAGGGAACTGTCGGCTCGCCATCAGCACGGGCCTGATCGATCTCTCTTGCACGAGATATAAGTGCCGCGTTTTCCGGATCAACCGTCAGGGCGAATTTTGCGTTCGACTGCGTGTATTCGTGACCCGAACATACGGTGGTATCGGCGGGCAGGCGCATCAGCTTTTGCAGGCTGTCCCACATCTGCGCGGGCGTGCCTTCGAACAAACGACCACAACCAAGCGCCATCAGGCTGTCGGCGGTAAAGACGCATTTGGCCGCGGGGACGTGAAAGGCAATATGCCCGACGGTATGGCCCGACACATCGATCACATCGACCGTATGCGCGCCGAAGGTGAAGGATTGCCCGTCGTCATAGGCCGCGTCCAGCGGGGGCAGGCGTTCGGCATCAGCCTTGGCACCGATCACGCGGGCAGGGTGGTCGGCAATCAGCGCGGGCACGCCCTGAATGTGGTCGGGGTGGTGATGGGTCAGCCAGATCTCCGTGAGGGTCCAGCCCAGCTCGTCCAGCTTGGCAGCGATCGGCGCGGCCTCGGGCACGTCGATCAAGGCGACCTTGCCGCTGGTCTGGTCGCGCAGCAGGAAGGCGTAGTTGTCGGACAGGCAGGGGATGGTCACAAGATCAAAGGACATGGCAGCGGCTCCGGTCGGGGTTTCGGGGTGCGGATCACCACGCTAGCGCGGGCAGGGCGGTGCTGCAAACGGGTTTCGCGCAGTCCGCTCTTTTGCGGCGCGTGGCTTTGGTCTAGGGTCGGGGCGATCCACCCAACAAGGCCCTTTGCCCATGCACCTTGATGTCCAAGACCTGCGCAACTTTTACTATCGCAGTGCCCTTGGCCGCGCGGCGCAGCATTCCTTGCGTACCCGCATGCTTGAGCTTTGGCCCGAGGCCAAGGGCCAGACCGTTGTGGGCTTTGGTTTCGCGGCCCCCTTGCTGCGCCCCTATCTGGCGGATGCGCGGCGGGTGATGACGCTGATGCCGGGGCCGCAGGGGGTCATGCCTTGGCCCGCGGGCATGCCCAATACCTCTGTGCTGACCGAAGAAACGCTCTGGCCGATCGAAACCGGACATGTCGACCGGCTGGTTCTGATGCACGGGCTTGAAACGTCTGACCGACAGGGCGACCTGCTAGAGGAATGCTGGCGCGTGTTGGGGCCGGGGGGCAGGGCGCTGTTCATCGTGCCCAACCGTGCAGGGTTCTGGGCGCGTAGCGATATCACGCCCTTCGGATACGGGCGGCCCTATTCGCTGGGGCAGCTCGAAACGCAACTGCGCAAACACCAGTTCCTGCCAGAGCGCCAGTTGGGTGCGCTGTATCTGCTGCCCTCGACCAGACGGACGTTCCGGCGCGCGGGGCCGCTGTTTGAAAAGGTCGGGCGGCACATGCCGACGATCATGGCGGGCGGGGCGTTNATGGNCGAGGTGACCAAGCTGGTGTACCCGCCCAAGGGCAAGGTTGCACGCACGCCAGCGCGCCGGTCGATCCGCGTTNTGGAAGGGGTCGGCGCGGTGACGCCTTCGGCAGTTTAGGCGGNCCTGCCNCAGCCTATGTGACCCCCGCNCCACGGCGGCAAGAATCGCTGCCACACNCNAAATTGCCGGATGTCTATTGATTTTTAGGCAGGTTGATCAGGTCAAAGCGTCGCAGGGGTGCATTGCGCTAAGAATAAGGGGCGCTTTCCTGTGGCAACCTCACTATACTGTGTTGCGGGATGCGGGTCCGTCTGCTACATCCGCCCTGATTTAGACGTCTTGGGTAATTTCAAGTCGCGCCAACACCCCGGTGACGCGATGTATTCGCTTATCCGGCCCTGACGTATGAGAGGATGGACGTGTCCGAAACAGCATCAATCTCTACAGGTATCGCACAACGCTATGCGACCGCCGTGTACGAGCTGGCCCAAGAGGCCAAAGCCCTTCCCCAGATCGAGAAAGATCTTGATGCGCTGCAAGCCGCATTGGCCGAAAGCGAAGATTTCCGCGATCTGATCAATTCGCCGATCTACACGCGCGAACAGCAAGCCGCGTCGATCAGTGCCATCGCCAAAAAGATGGACCTGTCCCAGACGCTCGCCAGCACGCTGGAACTGATGGCCAACAAGCGCCGTCTGTTCGTCCTGCCGCAGCTGGTNCAGAACCTGCGTGACATCATCGCCGTNGAAAAAGGCGAAGTGACTGCTGATGTGATTTCGGCCAAGGCGCTGACCAAAGCGCAGTCCGAAAAGCTGTCCAAGTCGCTCGCCGCGACNACAGGCAAAAAAGTAACGTTGAATGCGACCGTTGATGACTCCCTCATTGGCGGTCTTATCGTAAAAGTGGGCTCTAAGATGATCGACACGTCGATCCGCGCAAAGCTCAATTCCCTCCAGAATGTAATGAAAGAGGTCGGATAAATGGGTATCCAAGCTGCAGAGATTTCTGCGATCCTGAAGGACCAGATCAAGAACTTTGGTCAAGAAGCAGAAGTTGCCGAAGTTGGCCGCGTTCTGTCCGTTGGTGATGGTATCGCTCGCGTGTATGGTCTGGACAACGTCCAGGCTGGCGAGATGGTCGAATTCCCCGGCGGCATCATGGGCATGGCCCTGAACCTCGAGACAGACAACGTCGGTGTTGTTATCTTCGGTTCCGACCGCGACATCAAAGAAGGCGACACCGTCAAGCGCACCAACTCCATCGTGGACGTGCCAATCGGCAACGGNCTGCTGGGTCGTGTNGTTGACGGNCTGGGTAACCCNATCGACGGCAAAGGCCCCATCGAATCCACCGAGCGTGGCCTCGCGGACGTTAAAGCCCCCGGCATTATCCCACGGAAATCGGTNCACGAGCCAATGGCGACTGGCCTGAAATCCGTTGACGCGATGATCCCCGTTGGCCGTGGCCAGCGTGAGCTGATCATTGGTGACCGTCAGACCGGTAAAACTGCCGTTGCTCTGGACGCGATCCTGAACCAACAGCAGATCAACGACGCCGCAGGCGACGACGAGAGCAAGAAAATGTACTGCGTGTACGTTGCGATCGGCCAAAAACGTTCGACTGTTGCCCAGCTGGTTAAAAAGCTCGANGAAACAGGCGCGATTGACTATTCCATCGTTGTTGCCGCCACCGCGTCCGAGCCTGCNCCNATGCAGTACCTCGCACCATACTCCGCAACAGCTATGGCGGAATTCTTCCGCGACAACGGCCGTCACGCGCTGATCATCTATGATGACCTTTCCAAGCAAGCCGTGTCCTACCGCCAGATGTCCCTNCTGCTGCGTCGTCCGCCCGGGCGTGAAGCTTACCCAGGTGACGTTTTCTATCTCCACTCCCGTCTGCTCGAGCGTTCGGCGAAGCTGGGCGATGACGCAGGCAACGGCTCTTTGACAGCTCTGCCGATCATCGAAACCCAAGGTGGTGACGTTTCCGCGTTTATTCCAACCAACGTGATCTCGATCACCGACGGTCAGATCTTCCTGGAAACCGAATTGTTCTACCAAGGTATCCGTCCTGCTGTGAACACCGGTCTGTCGGTTTCGCGCGTTGGGTCCTCGGCTCAGACCAAAGCGATGTCTTCTGTTGCTGGTCCGGTTAAACTGTCCTTGGCTCAGTACCGCGAAATGGCGGCCTTTGCTCAGTTCGGTTCCGACCTTGATGCCTCCACTCAGCAGCTGCTGAACCGTGGTGCGCGCCTGACAGANCTGATGAAGCAGCCTCAGTACTCCCCCCTGACCAACGCGGAAATCGTCTGCGTGATCTATGCGGGTACAAACGGCTACCTCGACAAGATCGACGTCAAAGAAGTCGGCCGCTTTGAAGCGGGCCTGCTGGCGCACCTGCGCAGCAAGCACGCCGACCTGATGGCTGACATCACCAACAACGACCGCAAGGTGAAGGGTGAGCTGGAAGACAAGATCAAAGCTGCCATCGATTCTTTCGCCGCTGACTTCGCTTAAGGGAGGGAGGGCACATGCCAAACCTCAAGGACCTAAAAAACCGGATCGCGTCGGTCAAATCGACCCGCAAGATCACGAAAGCCATGCAAATGGTTGCCGCGGCGAAGCTTCGCCGCGCGCAGGAAGCTGCCGAGCAGTCCCGCCCCTACACAGAGCGTTTTAACGCTGTGATGTCGCGGTTGGCTGCATCGGTAGGTGGGTCTGACACCGCCCCCAAGCTGCTGAGCGGCACGGGGTCGGATCAGGTNCACCTGTTGGTTGTCATGACCGCNGAACGTGGCCTGTGCGGTGGCTTTAACGCCAACATCGCCAAGCTTGCCAAAGCCCATGCCCGTGGCCTTATCGCCAAGGGTAAGGAGGTCAAGATTTTGACCGTTGGCAAGAAAGGCCGCGACAGCATCCGTCGTGACTTTGGCGACCTTTTGGTCGGTCACGTTGACCTCAGCGANGTCAAGCGCCTTGGCTATGCCGATGCGCAGGGGATCGCCAAGGACGTACTTGGCCGTTTTGACGCGGGTGAATATGACATCGCCACGATCTTNTATTCGAAGTTCGTGAACGTCGTCAGCCAGATCCCGACGGCACAGCAGATCATCCCGGCGACCTTCGAAGAGACCGAAGGCGCGGACGAGGCGACGACACTGTTCGACTACGAGCCCAGCGAAGAGGCCATCCTGGCCGACCTGCTGCCGCGCGGCGTTGCAACGGCGATCTTCTCGGCTCTGCTGGAAAACGCGGCCTCTGAACAGGGTGCCCGGATGTCGGCAATGGACAACGCNACACGGAACGCCGGTGACATGATCGAAGATCTGACNATCGAGTATAACCGTTCGCGTCAGGCCGTCATCACCAACGAGCTGATCGAAATCATTTCCGGCGCGGAAGCGCTGTAGGACAAATCGGAGAAACGACATGGCAAATGCAGTCGGCAAAATCACACAAGTCATCGGCGCCGTCGTCGATGTGCAGTTCGAGGATCACCTGCCAGAGATCCTCAACGCTGTTGTAACTGAAAACCACGGCAAGAAACTGATCCTCGAAGTGGCTCAGCACCTTGGCGAAAACACCGTGCGTACCATCGCGATGGACGCGACCGAAGGTCTGGTTCGCGGCCAGCGCGTCGAAGACACAGATGCGCCAATCTCGATCCCAGTGGGCAACGCCACATTGGGCCGCATCATGAACGTTGTTGGCGAAGCCATCGACGAAAAAGGCGACATCCAATCGGCCGAGCGTCGCTCGATCCACGCGGATGCGCCCGAATTCGCGGAACAGTCGACCACATCCGAAGTGCTGGAAACAGGCATCAAGGTAATCGACCTTTTGGCACCTTACGCCAAGGGTGGTAAAATTGGTCTGTTCGGTGGTGCCGGTGTTGGTAAAACCGTTCTGATCATGGAACTGATCAACAACATCGCCAAAGTGCACTCCGGTTATTCGGTTTTCGCGGGCGTTGGTGAACGTACCCGTGAAGGGAACGACCTGTACCACGAGATGATCGAATCCAACGTTATCAACCCTGATGATCTGGAAAAATCGCAGGTTGCGCTGGTGTACGGCCAAATGAACGAGCCTCCCGGAGCGCGTATGCGCGTTGCTCTGACCGGTCTGACACTGGCCGAACAGTTCCGCGACCAATCCGGTACCGACGTTCTGTTCTTCGTCGACAACATCTTCCGCTTTACCCAAGCCGGTTCCGAGGTTTCGGCTCTGCTGGGTCGTATTCCTTCGGCCGTGGGCTACCAGCCAACACTGGCGACCGACATGGGTGCGATGCAAGAACGTATTACATCGACCAAATCCGGTTCGATTACATCGGTTCAGGCCGTTTACGTTCCTGCGGATGACCTTACCGACCCCGCGCCTGCGACATCCTTTGCGCACCTTGACGCGACAACCGTTCTGGACCGTTCGATCTCTGAAAAGGGTATCTACCCTGCTGTTGATCCGCTCGGCTCCACATCGCGTCTGATGGACCCATCCATCGTTGGCGAAGAGCATTACAACGTGGCACGTGACGTTCAGGGTATCCTGCAACGCTACAAGTCGCTGCAGGACATCATCGCGATTCTCGGCATGGACGAACTGTCGGAAGACGACAAACTGACCGTTGCCCGTGCGCGTAAGATCGAACGCTTCCTGAGCCAGCCTTTCGACGTTGCGAAAGTGTTCACCGGCTCCGACGGTAAGCAGGTTCCACTGGAAGAGACAATCACCTCCTTCAAGGCGGTTGTTGCCGGTGAATACGATCACCTGCCCGAAGGTGCCTTCTACATGGTTGGCGGCATCGAAGAAGTGAAAGCGAAAGCTGAAAAAATGGCGGCAGACGCCGCTTAAGGAGCGCTGAAAATGGCAGACACAATGCAATTCGACCTCGTTTCGCCCGAGCGGCGGCTGGCCTCGATGCAGGTGACGGCCGTTCAGATTCCGGGTGCGGACGGGGACATGACAGCCATGTCTGATCATGCCCCCACCATCACCACGCTGCGCCCCGGTGTGCTGCGTGTTGAAGGCCCGGAAGGCACTGCTGAGTATGTGGTAACCGGCGGCTTTGCCGAGATTTCATCCGAAGGCGTATCGGTTCTGGCCGAACGCGCGGTGTCCAAGGGTGATATGACCCAAGAGCATCTGGACGAAATGATCGCCGAAGCCAAAGCCATGTACACAACGGCAAAAGAGGGTTTCGTGAATGAACCTGGCCCCGTAGACGACGCAGCCAAGCTGCTGTCCGACATGGTCGCCATGGGGGACGAAATCGGCTTGTCGAGCAAGCAACCCAGCCTCTGACGTTTCCTTGCCCGTTTTGATGGAAAGGCCCTGCATCCGCGGGGCCTTTTCTATTTGTTAACCTTAACTTATGGTTGTCAGATTGTAGCGGTAGGACGAGTTGGGGCAGGCCATCACCATGAAAAGAATGAACGCAANCAGCGTTGGTATCGATAGCGGAGAGACGGTGTTGTTCTCCGATTTTCAGGATGGTGGCGAGATGTGGACGGGNNAGGGCCAGCGCGAGCGGCGCAACCATATCACCTTTTCCACGCCATACCGCGATATCCCCACGGTACACGCCTCGCTTGCGCTGTGGGACGTGGATAACGCCACGGTCATGCGCGCGGATCTGCGATCAGAGAATGTGACGACGGAAGGTTTTGAACTGGTGTTCCGCACCTGGGGCGATACGCGTATCGCGCGCGTCAGGGCGTCTTGGATGGCCATCGGGCCGTTGCCGCAGCAAGACGACTGGGAGCTTTAAGCAGCGCCCCCAGCCGTTGTTTCAGGGGCGCTTAGCCGGGTTTGTACATGCCGTCGTAGATCGGCTCTAGCGTATCGGCGTCGAACAGGGACGAGACCGAAGTGCCGTTCCAGATGTTCAGGATCGCCTGCGCAAAGATCGGCGCTGTAGGCACGATCCGGATGTTTGTAGCTTGCTTGACGGCGGGCGTCGGCGCGATGCTGTCCGTGATGACCAGCGATTTCATCACCGAATTGCTAACGCGTTCGACCGCAGGGCCGGACATAACGCCGTGGCTGATGTAGGAGTGGACTTCCTTCGCGCCGTTCTCCATCAGCACTTCGGCCGCTTTGCACAGGGTGCCGGCGGTGTCACAAATGTCGTCCACGATCAGGCAGACTTTGTCGGTCACATCGCCGATCACGGTCATCTCTGCNATCTCGCCGGGCTTTTCGCGGCGCTTGTCCACGATGGCGAGGGGGGAGTTGATGCGCTTCGCCAGTTCGCGTGCGCGGGCCACGCCGCCNACATCCGGAGAGATGACCATCAGCTCGTCCATGCGGCCCTTGAATTCGTTCTNNATGTCCAGCGCNAAAACGGGGGAGGCATAGAGGTTGTCGACNGGGATATCGAAGAAACCNTGGATCTGTGCGGCGTGCAGGTCCATCGTCAGGATACGCTCAATNCCGCTGCCGACCATCATNTTCGCGACCATCTTGGCGGTGATCGGCGTGCGTGCCTTGGTGCGGCGGTCCTGACGGGCATAGCCGAAATAGGGCAGAACAGCCGTGACACGCGCCGCAGAGGACCGGCGCAGCGCGTCGGCCATGACCAGCANTTCCATCAGGTTGTCATTGGCNGGGTTCGACGTTGGCTGGATGATGAACATATCCTCGCCGCGGACGTTTTCGTAAACNTCCACAAAGATTTCGCCGTCATTGAACCGTTCGACCCGTGCGTCGACCAGCCCTACGTTGACCCCCCGATGCAGCGACATCCGCCGTGCGATGGCTTTGGCCAACGGCATGTTCGCGTTACCTGAGATCAGTTTGGGTTCGGTGGTTTGAGCCATGTGCAAAGGGTCCCTGGATGCAGAACATGTGACAGAATCGTGACGTTGACACCGCTTAGCATGGCCTTACGGTCTGGCAAAGCTGCACAGCCCTGATCGGAGACCCCAAATGCCCCATATCGACTATTTTTTTGCGACACTTTCACCATATGCCTATCTGGCGGGAAACCGGCTTGAGGAAATCGCCGCCAAACACGGGGCGACGATCANCTATAAACCTTTCGATCTGATTACCGCTTTCGGGCGCACGGGNGGGCANCCTCCAAAAGATCGACATCCGTCGCGGCAAGAGTATCGCGCGATTGAACTGCCGCGTCAGGCCAAGAANCTGGGNATGCCGTTCAACCTCAAACCCGCGCATTGGCCCACCAACGGCGCGCCGTCTTCGTACGCCATTATCGCAGCGCAGAACGAAGGCGGCGACGTAGGCAAGCTGTGCCAGCTGATCATGANNGCCGTCTGGGCCGAGGAACGCGATATTGCCGAAGATGCGGTCGTGCGCGACTGTCTTGAAAAAGCGGGCTTTGACCCCGCGCTGGCCGATAAAGGCTTGCTGCAGGGGGCTGATACCTACGCGCGCAATCTGGAAGAGGCGGTCGAAAAGGGCGTCTTTGGCGCGCCATTCTATATTCTGGACGACGCCCACAAGTTCTGGGGTCAGGACCGGCTTGAAGANCTTGACCTNGTGATGGCAGGTAAACTGTGAGTTCAGGTTTATATACACGGCAATTCGGGCATGGTCCGCGGCANGCNCTGGCTGTTCACTGCACGCTTGCCCATTCCGGCGCGTGGCGCGGCGTGGGCGAGGCGTTAGCGGATGAGCTGACGCTGCTNTGNCCCGATCTGCCCTCCCACGGGAAATCCGCCGATTGGGACGGGCAGGGGGATCTCCATGCCCGGGCGACCGATCTGGTGCGGGANCTGGTGACCGAACCGATTGATATTATCGGCCATTCTTTTGGCGCGACNATCGGCTTGCGGATTGCCATCGAGAACCCCGAACTGGTGNGNAGCCTGACGATGATNGAACCGGTCTATTTNGCGGCGGCNCTNGCTGACGATCCGGCACGGGTGGCGGCCGCGGATCGCAACTCCGNCGGGTTCGATGCGGCTTTTGACGCGGGCGACCGGATGGAGGCCGCGCGCATCTTCAACACNGGCTGGGGCGATGGCAGCGGATGGGAACAGACGCCGGAAAAGCTGCGCCAGTATATGGCTGACCGNATCCATTATGTGCCCGCNAGCCAGCCGTTNTTGCGNGACGANAATGCCGGGCTGCTAGANCCGGGCAAGTTNGCCCGCGCCGCGATGCCGGTNCTGTTGATGGANGGGGGCACATCGGCGGATATGGTAGATGCGATCAGCACGTCCATCGCCCGCCGTTTGCCNAATGNGACACGCAAGGCGATNGANGGGGCGGGGCACATGGCNCCGATCACGCACCCGCAGGCCGTNGCCGCTGAAATCCGCANCTTTCTCGAAACNGTATAGCCGTCAGAAATACGATAGGAACTGGTCGATCGCCTCTGTGCCGATCGACCAGTCACAGACCAGCCGCGCNGATAANGGCTCATTCGGGTCGTCGCCCTCTAACGGGCCATCCATGACATAGTATTTCGCCCCCGCATCATGCAGCTTCTGGTGGATGCGGCGGGGCCATTTGGCAAAGATCATATTGGCGTCGGGTTTATGCAGCANCGTTGCCCCTGCGGNGCGCAAACCNTCNGCCAGATGGCGNGCGTTGTCATTGGCCNNGGCGGCGGNCGTCTTCCACAAATCATCCTGCATATAGNCCGCCATCTGCGCAGACAGGAACCGGTGNTTGGAAAACAGATGCGCCCCGCGTTTGCGCCGCAGCTCGAACTCCCAAGCCTTGGCGGGGTCGAAGAANANCACCGCCTCGACACCCATGCAACCGTTCTTGGTGCCGCCAAAGCTGACGACATCGACGCCCGCTNTCCACGTCATCTCTGCCGGGGTGCAGCCCAGGGCAACCAGCGCATTGGCAAAGCGCGCCCCGTCCANATGCACNGGCAGGTCATAGCTTTTGGCAACAGCGGTGAGGGCGTTCAGCTCTTCCNGCGAGTGGACCGAGCCCCGTTCGGTCACCTGCGTGATCGACACNGGCCCGCGCTGCGCGCCATGTACATTGCCCTCGGGGTGTTTCTCGATCGCCTTTGTCAGCGCCTCTGGCGTCATCTTGTCGTCGGTTTCAACCACGGTCAGCTTTGCGGCACCGGCATAGAACTCGGGCGCGTTACATTCGTCTTCGTGGATATGCGAGGTGACGGAGCAAAAGATCGTCTGCCACGGCTGGGTGTAGCACGCCAGCGCGAGCGCATTGGCAGCGGTGCCGGTTGCGACCAGATAGACCGCGGCCTCGGGTGCCTCGAACGCGGTGCGGATCGCGTCGCGGACTTCGTCCATGATGGGATCATTGCCATAGGGCATCGCGTGTCCGGTGTTTGCCTGAGCCAGACGGTTCATGATCTGGGGGTGAACAGGGCCCGCGTTGTCAGAGGCAAAAAACATCAGGTTGGCTCCTCGATGATGTGGTCTTCCCATTCCTCGAACGGGGTGTCGAATTCCGAGACGGTGTTATNCTGCACCGAGATTCCCGCGCGNTGCACGCTATCAGGGTCACCGCTGATCAGCGGGTGCCAGTCGTACAGCGGCTTGCCCTGCCACAGCAGCCGATAGGCGCAGGTNAGCGGCATCCAATAGGCGTGNGTATCCAGATTTTCGGGCTTCAGAACGATGCAGTCGGGCACGAATTGGTGCCGGTTCTCGTAGTGGCTNCACCGGCAGGNCGCATCATCCAGCAGGCGGCAGGCCACGCGGGTCAGGGCGACTTCTTCGGTNTCTTCGTCTTCAAGCTTGTTCAGNCAGCATTTTCCGCANCCGTCACACAGCGCTTCCCATTCGTCTTGCGACATCTTGGTNAGCGGCTTCTTTTCCCAGAACCGTTTGGCAAGACCTTTGGCGGCAATCGGNTCGGTCATAGCGCGGCCAGAATGCTGCGGGCCTGCGCGCTGTCGGCATCCATCTGGGTGATCAAGGCGTCAAGATTGTCGAATTTTTCCTCGCCGCGCAGGTGGTCGACCAGCGCGACCGAGACATGCTTGCCGTAGAGATCGCCTTTGAAGTCGAAGATGAATGTCTCGAGGTTGGCCTTGTTCTCGCCGAACATNGGGCGCACGCCAAGGCTGGCAACGCCGTGGTAGCGCCCTGCCTGCGGCCCTTCAAGCACATCGACAAGCACNGCATAGACACCAAAGGCNGGCGGNTGCAGCCCGTCGATCGACATATTCGCCGTCGGGTAGCCCAGTTCGCGCCCGCGCTTTTCACCGTGCAGGATCGGGCCTTCAACNCGGTGCCAATGGCCCAGCATCGCGGCGGCNTCGCGGGGGCGTGCCTCTGTCAGCGCGTTGCGGATCGCNGTCGAAGACACGGTATCGGGGCCCTTCGCCATCAGCGGCGCGATGGTCACGCCGAACCCCATCTCGGCACCGAAGGCCTGCAGCTGTTCAGCGGTGCCCGCGCGCGCCTTGCCAAAGCGGAAGTCCGCACCCACGACCACATGGCGCAGGCCCAGACCATCAACGATCACCTCCTGCGCAAAGGCGCGGGGGCTGAGGCCGGACAGAGCGGCATCGAACCCCAGCTCATACAGCTTGTCGACGCCGATCTTTTGCAACTGGTGCGCGCGCGCCTCTGCGCCCATCAGGCGGAAGGGCGGGGCGTCGGGGGCGAAATATTCGCGGGGGTGTGGCTCGAATGTGACCACGCCCAAGGGCGCGTCGGGCAGGGCGGCNCGNGCCATGTCGATGACCGACCGATGCCCCAGATGCACCCCGTCGAAATTGCCAATAGCGGCGGTCGCCCCCTGATCGGAAGCGGATACAAATTGATAGTCGCGAATGATTTCCATGCGCTTGGTGGTAGCCCCCTCTGCCGGTGCTGACAAGCAGCGGGGCGGGTCACGGTNCCGAAAAACCGCAGCGTTGTGGGNCGGGCGCTGGCGGGAGGGCTATCGTCAGTCGAACTTGCGCGACGGGGCCAGAACGGTTGCTTCGCCAATCAGGACNTTTTTGCCCTCAATCGCACAGTGGCAATCCAGTTTCACACGGCGCTTGTCGAATTCGATATTGGTGACCTTCACCTCGGCATAGACCAGATCGCCGGGGCGCACGGGGGCCAGAAACTTGAGCGACTGCGCCATGTAGACGGTGCCATGCCCCGGCANCTGCTCTCCGATCACGGCAGAGATCAGGCCCGCAGTCAGCATGCCGTGGGCGATCCGNCCNTCAAAGATCGTGTCCTGCGCNTAGGCGTCGTCCAGATGTACCGGATTNCGATCAGTGGACACTTGCGCGAACATCTCGATGTCTTCGTCGGTGATGACCTTGCGCAGATAGCGCGTCATGCCGATTTCGATATCTTCAATACAGATCGTTCCACGGGGCAGATTATCCAACATGCCAGCCCTTTCAGTAATAAAGTGACGCCAGTTTTATCCAGTGTGAAACTTAATTACTTTGCAAGCGCAGAAACGCAAGGAAAAAGTAGGTCAGCGTAGGTGTCCAATTGTGTAGGTCGGAGCCGATGTTTCCTTTTCCANATAACGGNTTAGCGCCTCGGGATCGGGCTGGGTCTGCGTTTCGGTTTCCCGCGCGGCCAGACCGCCAGAGATGAAAAGCGAATNGATATCCTCGCCCATGGCCCCTTTGACATCGGTATGGATGCCGTCGCCGATGGCGAGAATGCCATTGTCGGTGATGTCCTTGTCCAANGCGTAGAGCTTGCGGCGGGCCAGNTCATAAATCGGCGGNTGCGGCTTGCCGAAATACAGGCTTTCCCCGCCCATCTCGGTATAAAGCGCCGCGACAGCACCGGCGCACCATTCGCGCACATCGCCACGGTCCACCACGATATCGGGGTTCGCGCAAAGCAGCTTNAGCCCCTTTTGCTTGGCATAAAGAAGTTGCGGGCGCAGCACGGAGGGGTCTTCGGANGGATCGAANGGGCCGGTGCAAACGATGCCCTCGGCGTCTTCCAGATCAACCCGCTGGATATCAACGGGATCATCAAGCACGTCGCTGGGATCAAAGAAGTGCTTGTCCGTGGGCGGGCCAAGGTGCCAGACCTGCGTGCCCACCATGCCGCGATACATCGCCGTGCGCGCAGAATCGCCCGAGGTGGCGATATCGTCCCACGCATCATCCGGTACGCCGAAATGCGCCAGTTGTTTGATCACGCCGTCGCGGGGGCGGGGGGAGTTTGTGACGAGCACCACCTTGCCGCCGCCGTTGCGATAGGCTTGCAGCGCGGTGACCGCATCCGGCAGCGCCTTGACCCCGTCGTGGACGCAGCCCCAAAGGTCGACGAACAAGGCGTCATAGCGGTCAGAGATTTCGAAAAGGTTATTGATAATCTGGGTCATGGGCCGCTTTCCAATCTGCAAGAGCTTTGCACCGCAGAAAGCACACATCCCCCCGCGGGGCAACTGGGCAGCGCAACAGGTCCGCGCCGTGATGCGCGTCAGAGCCGCGCCAAACCGTCCGCGATTTCGCCCGCGATGGCGGCGGCATCCACCCCCTCACGTTCCGCCGAGACGCGCAGCCCCAGCACATCGGACTGGTAGCGCCGCGCCAGACTGCGCGGATCGTGATCAGCGCTGATGTCACCGGCGGCTTGGGCTTGGGCAAACAGCTCTGCGAACATCTGCTCCATCTTCAGCAGATGGGCGTTTGCCTTTTGCGCCAGCGGGTGACGGTGGGCTTGTAGTTCAAGCAGGGTTTTCGACAGCATGCAGGCTTTGGCCGGTGCGGTGTCATTCGAAATCACCATGCGGGGGAATTTTTGCAGCGCGGGCAGGGGGCCTTCGTTACGGGCAAGCGTCTTCATCCGCTCTGACCCGTCGGCGGCGTAGCGATCAAGCGCAAGTTCGAACAGCGCATCCTTTGACCCGAACGCTGCATAGAAGCTGCCCGGCTTCATCTTGAGGCTCGCTTCCAGGTCCTTCAGCGACGTGCCCGCCCACCCCCGTTGCCAGAACAGATCGCGGGCGCGTTCGATCAGATCTTCACGGTCATAGCTGGGTTTGCGGGGCATGGGATCACCTTTTCTTGAATGATTGCTCAATTATATACTTGAGTGATCGCTCAATAAACCCTAAATGTACTTTAGCGAAACATTTACAGGAGCTTTTCCATGTCCTTCCCCTCTCACGATCTTGATACCGCACCCGAAGCCTCCAAGCCGCTGCTTGAGCAGTCGCAAAAAGCCTTTGGCCGTCTGCCCGGTTTGCACAAGGTTCTGGCCGAAAGCCCACAGGCTTACGAAGGCTATCAGGTGCTGCACAAGCTGTTCACCGAAACCGATTTTGATGCGGAAGAGCTGACTGTTGTCTGGCAGGCGATCAACGTCGAGAACGAATGCCACTACTGCGTCCCCGCGCACACAGGTATCGCCAAGATGATGAAGGTATCGGACGAAATCTCTGACGCGCTGCGCAACGAAACCGCGCTGCCGACACCCAAGCTGGAAGCNCTGCGCACCTTTACCGTCCAGATGTTNCGCCAGCGNGGCAACGTGTCTGACGATCAGATGAAAGCGTTCTTNGACGCGGGCTATGGCCACCGNGCGGTGNTGGATGTGATCCTTGGGATGGCGCAGAAAACCATGTCNAACTACGTGAACCACGTCGCGCAGACNCCCGTCGACGACGTGTTCAAGCCGCTGGCATGGGAGCGCGGCGATACCCCTTTGAAGGTATAAGCCCNTCGCGCTTCGGCGCGGCGNTGAAATGANAAAAGCCCCCCTGATCTCAGGGGGGNTTTTGCGTTTGTGCCCCCGCCAAGNANGGGGCCNGNTAGGTCCGTTTAGACTTTGATGTTCGGGATGATCTGCTTTTTACGGCTCATCACACCGGGCAGGACAACGCTGTCACCGGTGACGGTCGCGCCAAAGCTTTTCTCTGCCACNGACTTGGTAAAGTCGTTGGGGATCAGCATGGTGGCTTCTTCGTTCAGGATGTCGACNACGAANAGCAANACCTGATCGGCCCCGTCTTCTGTGGCAACGCCGGGCATTGCAGCCATCAGCGCGTCTTTGCGGTTCAGCACGGCTGCGGGCGATGTGGTTTCCAGAACGGAGACGCGGAATTTCTTGCCGTCGACTTCGTANTCTTTCGAATCCATGCGCAGCAGCTCTGCNTCGGANAAGGACGAGACGTCGGATTTCGCCGCAAACATCTGCGCCGCNTATTCNGCGATGTCGACACCCAGATCCTTGGCCAGCGCGTGGGCGATGGCGGTGTCTTCTTGCGTTGTGGTCGGGCTGCGGAATTCCAGCGTGTCGGACAGGATGCAGGTCAGCATCGCGCCTTTGATATTGGTGGGCATCTGCGCNATGTCATCACCGATCATNTTGTACATGATCGTCGCGGTGCAGGCGAGCGTCTCCATCACGATGTTGACGGGGCCTTTGGTTTCAAGCCCGCCCACCAGACGGTGGTGGTCGATGATGGCGGTGATGTCCGCGTCATTGATGCTGGCGGGCAGNTCGGCAGGNTTGTTGGTGTCAACGATCACAACGGGCTGGTCGGCTTGCACGTCGTCGATGATCTGCGGCTTGTCCAGCTTCCAGTGGTCCAGCATGAACAGCGCTTCGGTGTTGGGCTCGCCCAGCAGNGCGGGNGCGGCGTCGACGCCTTTGATTTCATTCAGGTACCATGCCCAGATGATCGGGCTGCCGGTGCTGTCTGTGTCGGGGGATTTATGGCCAAAAACAAGCGTTGTCATAGGAATGTCCTGCAGTGGGAGAGTGTTGATTTGCGCGCCTTATATGGTTGGTTGGCGCAGTTGTCACCACCTGCCTGATAGCCGCGGCTTTGGGGTTCTCAGCAGCGGGGCAAAGCTGGTAGCACTGCACCCATGACAAACCCGCGCGAAACCGACCTTTACCCGCCGATCAAATCCTTTCTCGAGGATCAGGGCTATGTCGTGAAGTCAGAGGTGGGGGCTGCCGATGTCGTGGCCGTTCGCGGGGCAGAGCCGCCGGTGGTGGTAGAGCTGAAGCTGGGCTTTAGCCTCGCGCTGTTTCATCAATGTATCGCGCGTCTGTCGGTCAGCGATGATGTCTATCTGGCGGTCGCCCGTCAGCCGGGCAAACGTTTTGCCAAGGCGGTCAAGGACAACACNGCNCTGGCGCGGCGTTTGGGGTTGGGGTTGATCACCGTGCGGCTGNAGGATGGTCTGGTCGAGGTGCATTGCGATCCGGGCCCTTATGCGCCGCGCAAAANCGCCAAGCGGCAGGCACGGCTGCTGCGTGAATTCGCACGGCGTCAGGGNGACCCGAATGACGGCGGGCAGACGCGGGCAGGGCTGGTCACCGCCTATCGGCAGGATGCGCTGAAGCTCGCGATGTACCTATTCGAGGCAGGGGCCAGCAAAGGTGCCCATGTCGCGCGCGAAACCCAGGTTCAGCGGGCAACCGCCATGATGCGCGACAATCACTACGGATGGTTTGAAAAGATCGANACAGGCATATACGGCCTGACCCCGACAGGTGCCGAAGCCGTTTCCGCCGCGGGGCGGGTGNTCGGGTCGGACTAGCNTGCNCGGGCNACGGGGCAAGTTGGCTAAAATTTTTCAAATTACCGTGGTTGACTAGGGCCGTGCACATCCTTAGCTATCCCTCGTTAGCACTCGCAAGGGCTGAGTGCTAATGGCTGCACCCCTCGACCGGAGGGGCGGCTTGGGAGAATAACTTTGAGCCTTAAGGAGCTGAAAGATGGCATTTAAACCGCTGCATGACCGTGTGCTGGTGCGCCGCACCGAAAGCGAAGAAAAAACCAAGGGTGGCTTGATCATCCCTGATTCCGCAAAAGAAAAACCCTCCGAGGGTGAAGTTGTTTCTTGTGGCGAAGGCGCGCGCAAGGACAGCGGTGAGCTGATCGCAATGGCTGTAAAAGCCGGCGACAAGGTTCTGTTCGGCAAATGGTCCGGCACAGAAGTCACCCTGGACGGCGAAGAACTGCTGATGATGAAAGAAAGCGACATCATGGGGATCCTGTCCTGAGCTCAGGCAGACCGGGGCCTAGCGCCTCACCCAAGATACGCTGACATCAACCCAAGATTTTAGGAGAGACACTATGTCTGCTAAGGACGTAAAATTCGGGACCGACGCCCGTAACAAGATGCTTAAGGGTGTGAACATCCTTGCCGATGCCGTNAAAGTCACACTGGGCCCCAAAGGCCGTAACGTTGTGCTGGACAAATCCTTTGGCGCGCCTCGCATCACCAAAGACGGTGTATCCGTAGCGAAAGAAATCGAACTGGAAGACAAGTTCGAAAACATGGGCGCACAGATGGTCAAGGAAGTTGCTTCCCGGACCAACGACGAAGCGGGTGACGGTACAACAACCGCAACCGTTCTGGCCCAAGCCATCGTTAAAGAAGGCATGAAATCGGTTGCCGCTGGCATGAACCCGATGGACCTGAAGCGCGGCATCGACATGGCGACCACCACTGTCGTCGAAGCGATCAAAGCAGCAGCGCGCCCTGTCAACGACAGCGACGAAGTTGCCCAAGTCGGCACCATCTCTGCAAACGGCGAGAAAGAAATCGGCCGTCAGATCGCGGACGCGATGCAGAAAGTCGGCAACGAAGGTGTGATCACCGTCGAAGAGAACAAAGGCCTGGAAACAGAGACCGATGTTGTTGAAGGCATGCAGTTCGACCGCGGTTACCTGTCCCCTTACTTCGTCACCAACTCCGACAAGATGACTGTCGAGCTGGAAGACGCGATTATCCTGCTGCACGAGAAAAAACTGTCCTCGCTGCAGCCAATGGTTCCCCTGCTTGAGCAAGTGATCCAGTCGCAAAAACCACTGCTGATCATCTCCGAAGATGTTGAAGGCGAAGCGCTGGCAACTCTGGTTGTCAACAAACTGCGCGGCGGCCTGAAAATCGCAGCGGTCAAAGCACCTGGTTTCGGCGATCGCCGCAAAGCCATGCTGCAAGACCTTGCGATCCTGACAGGCGGTCAAGTGATCTCCGAAGATCTGGGCATGAAGCTCGAGTCCGTTACAATGGACATGCTGGGTTCGGCCAAGAAAGTCACCATCACCAAAGACGAAACAACAATCGTTGACGGCGCTGGCGAGAAGGCNGAGATNGAAGCACGTGTTGCTCAGATCCGTAACCAGATCGAAGAAACCACATCCGACTACGACAAAGAGAAGCTGCAAGAACGCGTTGCCAAACTGGCAGGCGGTGTTGCCGTGATCCGCGTTGGCGGCATGTCCGAAGTTGAAGTTAAAGAGCGCAAAGACCGCGTTGATGATGCCNTGAACGCGACACGTGCCGCTGTTCAAGAAGGTATCGTTGTTGGTGGTGGTGTTGCACTGGTNCAAGCGGGCAAAAAGCTCGAAGGGCTGACAGGCGACAACGCNGACCAGAACGTTGGTATCGGCATCGTCCGCAANGCGCTCGAAGCGCCTCTGCGTCAGATCGCTGANAACGCTGGTGTTGACGGTTCCGTAGTGGCCGGCAAAATCCGCGAAAGCGACGACCTGAAGTTCGGCTTCAACGCTCAGACCGAAGAATATGGCGACATGTTCAAATTCGGTGTTATCGACCCTGCCAAAGTTGTGCGTACAGCGCTGCAAGACGCGGCATCCGTTGCTGGTCTGCTGATCACAACCGAAGCCATGGTTGCCGACAAACCGTCGAAAGACGGCGGCGCAGCCGGCGGCATGCCCGACATGGGNGGCATGGGCGGCATGGGCGGCATGATGTAAATCACGCCGCGGGGGCGATCACGCCCTTGTGCTGACAGAATGAAGGGGCGCATCACCANATGCGCCCCTTTTTCGTGGTACGTCGCGCGTCGGTAGCCTAAGCAGTCGCCATGCGTATNTTCTTGCTCACCGCCCTTGTGATGGTCGCCTTCGCGGCCAACTCTGTCCTGACCCGCTTTGCCATTGCNGGCGGGCATATTGACCCCACCGGATTTGCCGTTGTGCGGGTGTTGTCAGGGGCGGTGCTCTTGGCGCTGCTGGTCGTGCTGCGCGGCGGGCGGGTGCCCTTGCTGCGACGTCAACAGGGGCTGGGGGCGGTCACGCTGGCNATCTATATCATCGGTTTCTCGCTCGCCTATCTNACGCTGGACGCAGGGTTGGGCGCGCTGATCCTGTTCGGTGTGGTNCAGATCGCCATGTTCGCCCATGGTGCGCTGTTCGGCGTGACACCGACACCGCGCAAGCTGTTNGGGGCGGGGGTGGCCTTTGCCGGATTGGTGCTGGTGCTCTGGCCGTCGCAAGGCGTGGCGGTTGACCCATTGGGAGCCGTATTGATGATCGCCGCAGGGCTCGGCTGGGCCGCCTATACGATCATTGGCCGTGGTGCGTCNGACCCGCTGGCAGGCAGCGCGGGGAACTTTGTGATCTGNACGCCCTTGGTCGCTATCCTGCTGCTGGTGCAGCCGACATTCTACACCCCCACGGGCATTGCGCTTGGCGTGGTCTGCGGGGCCGTCACNTCGGGCCTCGGATACGCGCTGTGGTATGCGGTGCTGCCAAGGCTGGCGCAGGCGACGGCGGCGGTGGTGCAACTGTCAGTGCCGGTCATCGCGATTCTTGCCGGTGCGCTTTTGCTGGCAGAGCCTTTGGGCGCAAAGGTGNTCATTGCCACNGCGCTGGTGCTTGGCGGGATCGGGCTGGCGGTCAGCGCACGATCGGCTCCAGCGGGTCGTAGCTGATCGGGTCGTAGCTGATCGGGTCGTTGCCAAAGGCGACCTGCGCCAGACTGTCCGGCTTGACCCGCAGNCCGCGCATCTCGTCGGGGGTGACCCAGCGGCGGTCGGTCACGATCCTTTCGGCGTCCTGCCACGCGGGGTCCACATCGGCAGAGCCGGTCACCGTGCAGCGAAAGTAGATATCCACCTGATGGAAATCCCCCTCGGGGTCGTGGAATTCATTCACCANGCAGGGCACCCCCACGGCGATCTNCAGGCCGGTTTCCTCAAACACCTCNCGGANCAGATTGTCGGGCAGGGCGCTGCCGCGTTCTACCCCGCCACCGGGCGCGCACATCAGGTCGCTTTTGCCATCGGGATAGGCGTTGACCAGCAGCAAGCGGCCNTCATGGACCAACACGGCACGAACCGCCAAACGCGGGCTATTTTCCGCCATCTTACCCTCAATCTCGCNGCGCATGCGTCAAAGCATTTCACATGCGGCGTTTTCAGTCTATTTGACCCTAGCTATGAAAACACTGGTCACAATCANTTTCTCGCTTGGCGTGCTGTCGGGNNTNGCACAGGCGCAAGCGNCNCTTTCCANNGCCGGANAGGGGCGNTGCGTGGTGCTGTTGCACGGGCTCGCCCGGACCGAGACCTCCTTTGCCGTGATGGAGGCCGCGCTCGAGACCGAGGGCTACACCGTGGTGCGCCCCGGCTACCCGTCAACCACCGCCCCCGTCGAAGAGCTGACCCGCCGCACCTTGCCCGACGCAGTCGCGGCCTGCGGGACGCAAAAAGTTGATTTTGTGACCCATTCCATGGGCGGTATCCTTCTGCGGCAATGGGTTGCCGAAACAGGCGATGCGCGTATCGGCCGCGTCGTCATGCTGGCCCCGCCCAATCACGGCAGCGAGGTCGTGGACACGCTGGGTGATCTTGCCGCCTTTGACTGGATGAACGGTCCCGCAGGGGCGCAGATGGGGACGGGTGAAAACTCCCTCCCGCTGCGGTTGCCTCCGGTTACCTTTGATCTGGGCGTGATCGCGGGGACGCAATCGCTGAACCCCTATTTCTCGTCGCTGCTGCCGGGGCGCGATGATGGCAAAGTGTCCGTCCAATCCGCGCGGGTCGACGGGATGCGCGATTTCCTGATGCTGCCGGTGACACATACGTTCATGATGATGAACCCGACGGTGATTGCGCAGACGATGACCTATCTGGACACAGGGAAATTCGACCGGTCGCTGGGGTTTGTGGACGCGGTGCTGGATTCAATCGGCTGCCCCGATGGGGCCTGCTTGCCGGGACAAAAGGCTAACGATGCTGAACGTTGAATTTACGGGGGCGCACGTCCTGGGCGCGGATGCGCTTGAGCCCCGCCCGCTGGCGGTTGCGCAGGGGCTGATTACCGATGTGGCGCAAGCCACGCGCGTTGATCTTGACGGGTACATGATCGTGCCGGGGATCGTCGATGTGCATGGGGACGGGTTCGAACGGCACCTCGCCCCCCGCCGCGGTGCGATGAAAACCATGCAAGAGGGGCTGGTCGCCGCCGAGGCAGAGCTGGCCGCCAATGGCATCACCACCGCCGTGCTGGCGCAGTTCATCAGCTGGGAAGGCGGCTTGCGCGGCTATGAATTTGCCGAACAGGTCTTTGGCGCGATCCAGCAGGTGTCGGATACGTTGGTTACGGACCTGCGCGGACAGCTCCGGCTCGAGACGCATCTGCTGGACCTCTACGCCGATCTGCCGCAGCGCATGCAGGACTGGGGGCTGTCCTATGTCGTGTTCAACGACCATCTGCCGCACGACCGGCTGGCGAAGGGGCAGGTGCCCAAACGCATGGTAGGGCAAGCGCTGAAGGCAGGGCGCAACCCGGACGACCATCTGCGGATGATGCAAGACCTGCACGCCCAAAGCGCGGATGTCCCCGGCGCGCTGGACTGGCTGTGCAAGGTGCTGGCGGCGCGGGGCATCCAGATGGGCAGCCATGATGACACCACCGCCGAAGGGCGCGCCCTATGGCGCAAGCGTGGCGTGCGCGTCGCCGAGTTCCCCGAGACGCAGGAGGCAGCCGAAGCCGCAGCGGCGGCGGGGGATCATGTGGTGCTGGGGTCGCCCAATGTGGTGCGCGGCGGGTCGCACAACGGCAATGTTTCCGCGCTTGACCTGATTTCGATGGGAATCGGCGGGGCGCTTGCCTCTGACTACCATTACCCGTCGCCACGACGCGCGGCCTTCATGCTGGCGGATCGTGGCGTATTGCCCTTGGCGCAGGCGTGGCACTTGGTGTCGGCAGGGCCCGCGGCGGTGCTGGGGCTGTCGGATCGGGGCGTGATCGCCACCGGAAAGCGGGCTGATCTACTGGTGCTCGACGCGCAGACGCGCCGTGTGGCCCTGACGATGTCGGGCGGGCGCGTCAGCTATATGTCCGGTGATATTGCCGCGCGGTTCCTAGGCTAGGCCCGCGCGGATAGCGCCCTAGCTGGGCCGTTTGACGATGTTCACATGGCCCATCTTACGGCCCGGTTTGACGTCGGCCTTGCCGTACAGATGCAGCGCTGTGTCGCGCTGTTTCGCCAGCTCGGGCACGCGGTCCATATCGTCGCCGATCAAGTTCTCCATCACCACATCTGCATAGCGGCTGCCGTCGCCCAAGGGCCATCCCGCCACGGCACGGATGTGCTGTTCGAACTGGTCCACCGCACAGCCGTTCTGCGTCCAATGGCCAGAGTTGTGCACCCGTGGCGCGATCTCGTTCACGATGAACCCTTGCGGCGTGACAAAAAGCTCGACCCCCAGCACGCCGACATAATCCAGTGCATTCAAAATCTTGGCGGCCAGCAGTACCGCATCCATGCGCTGTGCGGCGCTTAGCCGGGCAGGGACGGTAGTGGTGTGCAGGATGCCATCGCGGTGCACATTCTCACCGGGATCGAAACAGGCAACCTCGCCCGAGGGGCTGCGCGCGGCGATCACGGACACCTCGGCGGTGAAGTTCACAAAGCCTTCCAGCACCGCAGGATTGCCAGCCATATCCGCCAAGGCACCCGCCGCATCATCTGCGCTGCGCAGACGCGACTGGCCCTTTCCGTCATAGCCGAAGCGACGGGTTTTCAGGATCGACGGCGCGCCGATGGTCGTCATCGCGGCCTCCAGATCGGAGGCATTGGCGATATCGGCAAAGGGCGCGACAGTCAGGCCCAAACCTTCGAGGAACTGTTTCTCCACCAGACGGTCCTGACTGGTGCGCAGCGCCTCGCGGTTGGGACGGATGGGGGTGATGTTTTCGATCACATCCAGCGCATCTGTCGGGATGTTTTCAAACTCGAAGGTGACAATATCAACCGACTTGGCAAAGGCGGTCAGCGCGTCGACGTCATCATAGCCAGCGGTGGTCAGCGCATGGGCGACATCACCTGCAGGCGGGTTGGCACCGGGTTCAAAGATATGCGTNCGAAACCCCAGACGTGCGGCGGCAACGGNCAGCATGCGCCCCAATTGCCCGCCGCCCAAAATCCCGATGGTGGCCCCTGTCTTCANTGCTTCAGTCATCCGAAGGCTCCTCTGGGATAGACGCGCTNAGCGCNTCGCGCCAAGCGTCAAGACGGGTGGCAAGGGNAGGGTCTTGGAGGGCCAGAATGCCCGCCGCCATCAACGCGGCATTCGCGGCACCTGCNGCACCGATCGCCATCGTCGCGACCGGAAAGCCNCGGGGCATCTGCACNATAGAATAAAGCGAATCCACACCCGACAGCGCCTTGGTCTGCACCGGNACGCCGATCACCGGCACGCGGGTCTTGGACGCCATCATGCCGGGCAAATGCGCAGCACCNCCCGCACCGGCGATGATCACCTGCAGGCCNCGGTCGGCGGCGGTTTTCCCATAGCTCCACAACCGGTCGGGAGTGCGGTGTGCCGATACGATCTTGGCCTCATAAGCGATACCAAGTTCATCCAGCAGCGTCGCTGCNTCGCGCATCGTGGCCCAATCGGACTGCGAGCCCATGATGATGCCGACAGGTGGATTTTCCATGAAAAGGGGCCTTTGCTAGAGCGTATAAGAAGCGCGCACTATAGCCATGATCGCCCGCGTGGCAATCCGCTGGCGGGCGCTGTCAGGCGGTAATATCGGGGGTCAGCCGGTCTTCGATCTGGGCAATCAGGTCTTTCAGGCGCAGCTTGCGTTTTTTCAGCCGCTGCAGCGTCAGCTGATCGCCNGTCCCCTTGTCGACCAGCGCCTGAATGGCATCGTCCAGATCGCGATGCTCGCGGCGAAACACCTCAAGCTCGACACGCAGGACATCGTCATTCTTCATCGACAGGTCGGAGGGAGGATTCATAGGTTTGGCTGATTCTTGCTATATCTAGGCCTGCGAATATAGGCGGTTGCAATTCAAAGGCATAGCCCTTGCGTCCTGCCCCCATGGCCCCCATATTTGATGCAGGTCGCCGAATACGGGGCCGGATGACTGACTGTCGCTTATCTTAAAGGACGTGTCTTATGACGAAATTAACGCTGGCTTCCTACCCGCATATGCTGGGTTTCGAGCAGTTGGAACGGGTGATGGAACGTACGGCGAAGGCCGGAAACGAAGGCTATCCACCGTTCAACATTGAACAAACATCGGACTATAGCTACCGCATTACGCTTGCGGTTGCAGGTTTTGCGGAACAAGATCTCTCTATAACCGTTGAGGATAGACAGCTTGTGATCCGTGGCCGTCAGGTCGACACGCAAGAAGACCGAATCTTTTTGCACCGCGGGATCGCCGCACGCCAGTTNCAACGATCCTTCGTACTGGCCGACGGTGTAGANGTTGGCGAAGCGCTGATNGAAAACGGCCTGCTACACGTCGATCTCACCCGCGCGAAGCCCGAAAAGGTCGTTCAGACCATCAAGATCAGAAAAGGGGAATAAAATGCATAACGAAGAAACGCATGTTCAGGACCGTACCGTCTACGTCAAGATGATNGCCGTGTCCGACCTTCCCCTCGAAGTGCGCGAGCAGGCGGAAGGGCTAAAACAGCTATACGCCGTGCANGACGCCGAAGGGCAGCAGCTGGCGCTGGTCGGTGACCGCAAGCTCGCCTTTAGCCTCGCGCGCGATCATGACTATGCGCCTGTGATGGTGCATTAAGTCNNAANATNNAAAATTAAACNAAAAGGGTCGCTGTGTTGCGGCCCTTTTTTTGTGCACGNCNTCCAACANCNCGCANGAAAAAGGCCAGCCTATGAAGGCTGNCCTTTCTGTNTTCGACTTGNCGAAAGGGTTACCCCTTNATCAGNCCCATGCTTTCCAGCTTGAGCAGCACCTGATGGGCGCAGTTGTCGACGTCGACATTCTCTGTCTCGACGCGCAGTTCGGGGGTTTCGGGAACGTCATAGGGGTCTGAGATCCCTGTGAATTCCTTGATCTTGCCCTCACGCGCCAACTTGTACAGACCCTTGCGGTCGCGGCGTTCGCATTCCTCGATGGAGGTGGCGACGTGGACCTCGACGAAGGCACCAAAGCTTTCCACGTCTTCACGCACGGCGCGGCGGGTGGTGGCGTAAGGCGCGATCGGCGCGCAGATGGCGATGCCGCCGTTCTTGGTGATCTCGGACGCGACATAGCCGATGCGGCGGATGTTCAGATCGCGNTGCTCTTTGCTNAAGCCCAATTCCGACGACAGGTTCTTGCGGACGATATCGCCATCCAGCAGCGTGACNGGACGGCCGCCCATCTCCATCAGTTTGACCATCAAAGCATTGGCNATNGTCGATTTCCCCGAGCCGGAGAANCCGGTGAAGAATACCGTAAAGCCCTGCTTGTTGCGCGGCGGCTTGGTGCGGCGCAGCTCTTCAACCACCTCGGGGAAGGAGAACCATTCGGGAATTTCCAGCCCTTCCTGCAGACGGCGGCGCAACTCGGTGCCCGAGATGTTGAGGATGGTGATGTCATCCTTGTCTTCGATCTCGTCAATCGCCTCGTATTGTGCGCGCTCGGCGACCCAAACCATATGTTTGAAGTCGACCATTTCGATGCCCATTTCTTCCTCATGGGCGCGGAACAGATCCTGCGCGTCATAGGGGCCATAGAAATCCTCACCCGCAGAGTTCTTGCCGGGGCCGGCGTGATCACGGCCGACGATGAAATGGGTGCAGCCGTGGTTTTTGCGGATCAGACCGTGCCACACCGCCTCGCGGGGGCCGGCCATACGCATGGCGAGGTTCAGCAGGCTCATCGCGGTGGTGGCGGCGGGGTATTTGTTCAGCACGGCCTCGTAGCAGCGCACGCGGGTAAAGTGGTCCACATCGCCGGGCTTGGTCAGGCCGACAACGGGGTGGATCAACAGGTTCGCCTGCGCTTCACGCGCGGCGCGGAAGGTCAGTTCCTGGTGCGCGCGGTGCAGCGGGTTGCGGGTCTGGAAGGCCACAACCTTGCGCCAGCCCATCTTGCGGAAATAGGCACGCAGCTCGTTCGGCGTGTCGCGTCGCGCCTTGAAATCATAGTGAACGGGCTGCTGGATGCCGGTTACAGGGCCGCCCAGATAGACGTTGCCCGCGGTGTTGTGCAGATAGTTCACCGCCGGATGCGCGCTGTCATCCGCGCCAAAGACTTTCTCTGCCTCGCGGGCCTTGTTCGGGACCCAACGGTCGGTGACGGTCATGACCGCCAAAATCACGCCTTCCTGATCGCGCAGCGCAATGTCCTGCCCGATCTCGAGCCCTTCGGCAAACTTCTCGGACACATCAAGGTTGATCGGCATCGGCCACAGCGACCCATCCGCCAGACGCATGTTTTCGACAACACCGTCATAGTCTTTTTCGGTCAAGAAACCCTTAAGAGGGTTGAAGCCACCGTTCATCAGCAGCTCTAGATCGCAGATCTGGCGCGGCGTCAGGTCATGGCTGACCAGATCGCCAGCTTCCACCTTCAGCTTCTGCGCCGAGTCGTAAGAGACGTAGAGTTCAGGGATCGGAGCAAGGTTGGGCGTTTGCATGGGCGTCTCGCAATATTTTAGGTTCAAATTCGGATATTCGGGCTGATAGACCGCACCGATTGGGCTAGGCAACCTTTGTAGCCGCTTTGCGGCGAATTACGGACAGCGACGTGTTTTTTGCTGGGAAAAGGCAATCTTATCCCAGCAAATGCCATCCTAGGCGAACGTTATGCGTCGTCTTTTACCTCGGCTCCATAGCCAAGCGGCAGAGATGTGTCTTTGCCTTCGTCATCGCCAACTTCTGCAAGGAATCGTTCAGCCTCTAGCGCGGCCATGCAGCCCATACCGGCGCTGGTCACGGCCTGACGGTATTTGTGGTCGGTCAGGTCGCCCGCCGCGAATACACCGGGGACAGAGGTTTCGGTGCTGTCCGGCTTGGTGACAACATAGCCGCCCATATGCGTTTCCAGCGTATCCTTGACCAATTCATTCGCGGGCGCGTGGCCGATGGCGACGAAGACACCTTTGCACGGAATATCGGTGATCTCGCCGGTTTCGACGTGCTTGACCTTGACGCCTTCGACACCCAGCGGCGCATCGGTGCCATAAACTTCATCCAGTTGATGGAACCAAAGCGGTTCGATCTTTGGATTTTTCATCAGCCGGTCGATCAGGATCTTCTCGGCGCGCAGCTCGTCCCGGCGGTGGATCAAGGTGACCTTGGAGGCGAAGTTGGTCAGGAACAGCGCTTCTTCCACGGCGGTGTTGCCACCCCCGATGACCACGATTTCCTGATTGCGATAGAAGAAGCCGTCGCAGGTGGCACAGGCCGAAACGCCGAAGCCTTTGAACTTCTCTTCGGTCTCAAGCCCCAGCCATTTTGCCCGTGCGCCTGTTGCAAGGATCACGGCGTCGGCCACATAGGTCGTGCCGCTGTCGCCCTTGGCGTGGAAGGGGCGGCTGGACAGGTCCAGATCGGTGATGATGTCGCCGATGATCTCGGTTCCCATCGCCTTGGCGTGGTCCTGCATGCGGATCATCAGATCGGGGCCCTGGACCTCGCTATCGCCGGGCCAGTTTTCAACCTCGGTCGTAGTGGTCAACTGCCCGCCCGGTTCGATGCCTTGTACAAGGATCGGGTTCAGCATCGCGCGGCTGGCATAGACGCCGGCAGTATATCCGGCAGGGCCGGAGCCGATGATCAAAAGCTTGGTTTCGCGAGTTTCGGCCATGATAAGGAACCCCAGAATGTATCATTTGTTGCGTTCCAACCGATATAGACGCCCCTCGGGTTGCCTTAAACCCCAAGTTTGCATATCCGCCCTGCAAAGATCGCCGTCATCGAAAATGCGGTTGATTTTTGCTTGAATTCAGAACATTGCGCACCGGCGAAAGATTATTGCGTCCAACGATGTTGGTGCTATAACAATTGAAAATCCTATGGGGGTATTATGGCAGGGACGCGGCTTGATCCGATTGATCGGAAAATTTTAGCCGAATTGCAGGCGGACGGGCGCATGACCAACGTTGAGTTGGCCAAACGTGTAGGCATCTCTGCACCGCCGTGCCTGCGCCGGGTCCGGACCCTTGAGGAAAGCGGATATATCCGCGGCTACCACGCGAATGTTAACGCGCGTGAGCTGGGGTTCGAGGTGCAGGTCTTCGCNATGGTCGGTCTGGCCAGCCAGGCTGAATCCGACCTCACCGCCTTTGAAGAGAAGTGCCGCAACTGGCCGCTGGTCCGCGAATGTCACATGCTCAACGGCGAGGTGGATTTCCTGCTGAAATGCGTCGCCCCCGATCTGTCGAGCTTCCAGAGCTTTCTGACCGGACAATTGCTGACGACGCCCAATGTGGAAAGCGTCAAAACCAGCCTTGTGATCCGCCCGGCCAAAGACGAACCGGGCGTGCCNTTTGATGTGCTGGAAAGCCGTCTGAAAAGCGACCCCTAAGGGCTATTNCGCAGCGTAGATCGGGTCTGACCGTTCTGACGCNCGGGGGTGNCACAGNGGGCCAAAATCTTTGGCACCACTGATATGCGGAAACATTGATAAAAACGCGTCACGTTGATGCAGCGGCAGGGCTGCGATTGTCGACGGGCCGGGGTGAAATGTCTCCATCTCCAGACCGCTGACGCTGATCGCGGCATGACGGGCAAGACCCAAGTGATACAGCCGNACCGGCGTCGGAGGCTGAATTTCGATTATATTCACCCCGTCCACCAGATNTNGCATCAGGGTAAAGACCTTGCGCGTCTGCTCTGCGCCGCGAAGATTTTGTGGCGTATGCAGGATGCGCGCAGCNGGGCCGAAGGTCAGGAAACCAGAGGGGCGCGCCAGCCCCAGACTGTCCGCCATGACCCGTACAAGCGGCGTGCGATGGCCGATATCCGCAGGGACGAACTTGCTNGATCCAACCCAAAGAAGCGGAGTGTGCAGCCCGTCGGCCTGTACGATCCGGTCACCGGGACAAAGGTCTTCGACCGGGATTTCCCCTTGGGTCGTGCGGATCAACGTGCCATGGGCGAANGCGGAAAACGGTTCTTCGAACAACGGTGTGGCNGGGGCGTAGCCTTCGGTCACAAAGACNGAGCCGTCCTGACGCAGCACCGCAATCTCATACGCGCGGGTGCGTCCGNTGGATCGGGCNCGCGCTTCCCGCAGAACCGAACGCGAGGCTGCTGATTGCGCCGTATGTGTAGGGGAGGGGNNNAAATCNGGGGCAGTATGCAATGTCATAACGTGACCTTTATATGGTCGATCCCACGTGCCTAGCCCCCGCTGAAACACCTGCGATCCGGATTAATCCGCGCGAGAGAGGCCCGCGCGCATAGAATGTTTGTGATCGGTCTCAAACCATCTGTGCGGACANGCACCCGCCCGTCGCGCGCAGGGNCACCGGCTGGCCCGAGAACCCCNGGGCCATAAGCCGACCCTCTTCAGGCGGCTTTTTGCTGNGACGTCAGGGCAGCGCGTTTCGCGATAAANGCGGCGCGGCGTGTGCCACGGGACCAAGGCAGGTTCACGCCTTCCTTGTTGGAAGCGTCGATAACCGATTTGATGAAGCGTGCGTTGGTTTTCATGCTCTGTATCCTATTGTCTATGGGCNATGCCCTTTCGTCGAGGATCACTATGCAAATGCTTTCGGGCACCGATNGGGCATTTCNCGAAAAAATACAGATAATTCGAGCAGACCTCGGCGCGGTTTGTGGCACGCGCTCAAAAGCGCGNAACACCCTTGAATTTATGACCTGTGGTAGAAAATGCGCCGCCATTCAAACAGNCTGCTGGCCNGCTATGGGGCGAAATNTGGGCAGGTGCCTGTCGCATTGCTGCCTAAATTCACGCTGCTACAGCACAATCGCAGCGATCAGCCGGCCATAGTCAGCCTCTTTCGCGTGGGTGCTGCGACGGTAGCTATAGAAACGATCCNCATCGCTATAGGTGCAGTGGCGCGTCCATTCCGCATGGCCCACACCNGCCGCGCGCAGGCGGTTCAGGCCAAAGCCCGCAAGATCGAACTGCATCCGGTCATCGGNNCCATTTGCGAAATAGCGGGCGAATGTCGGATCNTCTGCNAGNAAGGCNTCGATGAACTCTGGCCCGACCTCATAGGCGCGCTGGCTGATGCAGGGGCCGATCACTGCTGTGATATTGTCGCGCGTGGCCCCAAGGTCTTCCATCGCCTCGACCGTGGCCGTCAGCACCCCGTCAAGCGCGCCGCGCCAACCGGCATGCGCCGCCCCGATCACGCCGGCTTCGGCGTCGTGAAACAACACAGGCTGGCAATCGGCGGTCAGGATCGACAAGGCCAGCCCCGGTGTCGCGGTGACCAGCGCATCGGCGCGGGGTTTCTCGTTCAGGGGGGCATCGACGCTAATGACGGTGGCGGAATGGATTTGGTGCACGCCAACCAGATGGTCCGGGGCCACGTCCATTGCATCGGCGACACGGGCACGATTGATCTCTACGACCTCGCGCTGGTCCGAGCTGCCAACCCCGCAATTCAGCCCAGCAAACACGCCAGAGGAAGCACCGCCGCGGCGCGTAAAGAACCCGTGGCGCACGTCGCCAAGACTATCGGAGGTGAGTATTTCCAGCGTCATGGTTCCAATCCTGGGGGCGGGCTGTGGTGCGGAGGATAAATCCCCATCACTTTAAACAAACTTCCCATTTCTGACGGATGCGTCAAGCGTCTATGTGCGGCGACATGGGCGTTCAGCGCGTCCTCGGTCATGCCCTTGGCAAGGGTCTGTGCGCGTTGAGTGATCCCGAGGCGTTCAAGAAAGACGCCCTGCGGGGTGATGCGAGTGTGGCTGGCCGGTGCGGCTGCGAGGGCAAGCTTTTCAAAATCGACGTGTGCTGTCAAATCGGCTTGGCCGGGGGCGGCCAGCGGATCGGCTTTTTCATGCCCCTGCAGCGCCTGCAAGGTATCGCCCAGACTGTGCCAGTCGCCATAATCCACGATCAGCGCGGCACCGCCGTGGGTCGCGATCCGTTCCGACACGGGGTGGAGGATCGGCGCAAGCTGGGTGCAATCCTCGACCAGATCGCCGGGCGTGGTATCGGCCAGCCGGTCGGCCAGCGCGGGTTGCGGCAGTTCGGGCCCCAGCCCAAAGCTCAACGCGCCGTCCGCCAGCCCAACCTGCCGTTCGCGCCACGATGTTTCACCACGGACGAACTGGCGGATCGGCAGCGCGTCGAAAAATTCATTCGCCACCAGAAAAAGCGGCTGGTCGGGCAGCGCGTCGGTCCCGTCGGCCCAGATCACCTGATGCTCCGCAAGCGTCTTGGCCTGCACATCGCGCAGCGTCGGGGACGCCTCTACCAGCGTAATTTGCGCCGCCTCGATAAAGCCGGGCACGTTGCGGGTCGCGCGCAGGATATCGGCCATCAGGGTGCCGCGGCCGGGGCCAAGCTCGGCCAAGGTGAAGGCCGAGGGCGCGTCTTGGGCGAGCCAGCTTTGCGCGAGACACAGGCCCAACAGCTCTCCGAACATCTGGCTGATCTCGGGGGCAGTGGTGAAATCGCCTTGGGTGCCAAAGGGGTCACGCGTGGTATAATAGCCCTGCGTCGGGTGCAGCAGGCAGGTGGCCATATATTCATCGATCCGCATCGGCCCGTTGGACGCGATGCGGCTGTGTAGAATGTCGCGTAGTGTGGTCATGCCTTGCGCGTCGCCCGCAAGATCAGGAACACCCCGATGGCAATCATCGGCAGGCTCAGCAGTTGGCCCATGGTCAGCCCCCAGCCGTTTACATGCCACGCCAGCCCCAGTGGGTTGTTGGCGCTGACAAATTGCGCATCAGGTTGGCGTACAAATTCGACGATGAAACGCGCGGCCCCGTAGCCGGCCAGAAAGACGCCGCCGATCAGCCCCTCCGATTTCAGCCCGCCGCGCCGCCATGCCAGATAGATCAGCAGGGCCCCAAGGATCAGCCCCTCAAGCAGCGCCTCNTATAGCTGCGAGGGNTGCCGTGCACAGATCGTCGCAATGTCCGGGCAGTCCTGTGCGGCCACCGTNGGAAAGGCCACGCCCCAGGGCAGATCGGTNGGGCGGCCCCAAAGCTCTGCATTGATGAANTTCGCCAGACGCCCCAGAAACAGGCCGGGTGCCAGCCCCAGACAGACGACATCNCCGGTAGAGATCGTGCTGATGCCGTGACGTTTGGTATAGGCGATGCCCGCAAAGATCACCCCAAGCGCGCCGCCGTGGAACGACATGCCACCCTCCCAGATCCGCAGGATCTGCGCNGGATTGCTGAGGTAATAGCCCGGTTGATAGAACAGTACATATCCCAGACGCCCGCCCAGAATGACGCCGAGAATGACCCAGAAAAGCAGATCCTCGACCTGCTGTTTGGTCATGACGGGGGTATTGCCCGCCCAAAGCCGGGGCCGCTCAACCGCGCGCACAACGATGCGCCAGCCAACGAGGATGCCGACGATATAGGCCAGCGCATACCAGCGCAGGGCGACGGTCATGCCAAATAACGTGAACGAGAAAATCTCGGGCGATAGGTCGGGGAAGGGGAGCATTNCATTCATGCGCTGATTGAGCCTGACCGTAAACGGAAGTCAACCTTGCGAGAACCCGCTTTGCACACCATATAGTGAGCAACAGCCGATCAGGAGAGAATGACCATGCAAACGCGCAACAAGATNTTCGACGACATCTCGCAGATGATGACCAATGCCATGGGCGTGGCCCAAGGGGCCAAGACCGAAGCAGAGACCGCGATGAAGGGAATGCTGGACCGTTGGCTGGCAGACCGTGATTTTGTGACACGCGAAGAATTCGACGCGGTGCGCGCCATGGCGCAAAAAGCCCGCGAAGAGAATGAAGCGCTGAAGGCGCGGCTTGATGCGATGGACAGCAAGGGCTGATCGCCGCGCACATCCGCGACCTACGTTGAACGATGTGATCCGCACCCGCCTTTTGGCGGGTGTGTTCGTTTTTGGGGTGGNNCCTTCGCNTCTAATGCTGTCTGNCGGGGTCAGTGCTCTATAGATTGGGGGTTATGCTGCTTTTATCCACAAGATACTGAGGTTATCCCCTATCTTTCGTGGTTACCCCCAGAAAAAGACTTGCCTCAGGGCCGCGTTGCGCGCACCATATTTGGTNTAGGTCGCTAATGAGCTTCGGCGATTTATGGTAGATGCACCCATGTATTGATGTGCCTGCGCATATGAATACCCGGATCCAAAGAGGTGACCACATGGCCCTGACAGAGCAGTATCTTGAAGAAGACATTCACCCCATCGACATCGTAGAAAATCTNGCGGCGTATCACGACTGGGACTTCGACCGTATNTCGGACGAACANATCGCGATGGCCGTCGAAGGGCAGTGGCGGACCTATTCCATCACCCTCGCGTGGTCGCCCTTTGACGAAACCCTGCGCCTTGTCTGCACCTTCGAGATGGATCCGCCCGCGGAAAAACTGCCGGTGCTCTATCACTTGCTCAACGATGTGAACGATCAATGCTGGACCGGTGCCTTCACCTATTGGCCGGAACANAAGCTGATGGTTTATCGCTATGGGCTGGTTCTTGCCNGGGGGCAGGATGCTTCTGCGCAGCAGATTGATACCATGATCAACGCCGCNGTGAGCANNGCAGAGCGGTATTATCCCGCGGTGCAACTGGCGGTTTGGGGCGACCAGACGCCCCGACAAGCCCTTCAGGTTGCCATTGCAGAGGCGTACGGCCACGCATAGGTGTATCCCCGAATGTTAATTTAGGGGTACAGATATGAAAGATACGCGCATCGCCAAAGACGGTTTGGTTCTACTGGGCTGTGGCAAGATGGGATCCGCGATGCTGGCGGGCTGGCTGGCACGCGGGCTTCCGACATCTTCGGTATATGTCATCGATCCGAAACCCTCTGANTGGTTGAAAGAGCAGGGCGTGCAGTTGAACGTCGATCTGCCCAAGGAGCCCGCTGTGGTTCTTGTGGCGGTGAAGCCGCAGATGATGGGTGACGCGCTGCCCACGTTGCNGGCCATGGGCAACGGCAAGACGGTGTTTGTCAGCGTCGCCGCCGGCACCACCATCGCGACGTTTGAGAAAACGCTGGGGGNACAGACGCCGATCGTGCGCGCCATGCCCAACACACCCGCCGCCATCAGCCAAGGNATCACCGCCATCGTCGGCAACGCCCACGTCGACGCCAAGGGTATGGATGAAGCCGAAGAGCTGCTGTCGGCCGTGGGCGACGTTGTCCGGTTGGAGGAAGAATCCCAGATCGACGCGGTCACAGGGGTCAGCGGCTCGGGTCCGGCNTATGTTTTCCACATGATCGAAACCATGGCCGCGGGCGGGATCGCGCAGGGGCTCAGCCCCGAGCTGGCGCTAAAGCTCGCCACGGCGACGGTGGCAGGGGCCGGGGCGCTGGCNAAATCCGCNGACGAAGGNCCGGACCAGCTGCGCNTCAACGTGACCAGCCCCAACGGCACCACACAGGCCGCGCTGGACGTGCTGATGAACGAGCAAGACGGCTTTCCGGTCCTGCTCAAACGCGCTGTGGCGGCGGCCGCCGATCGTTCGCGNGAGCTTTCGAATGGCTGAGATCAGCTTTGACGACTTCATGAAAGTCGACATCAGGGTCGGGACGGTCACCCGTGCNGAACCCTTCCCCGAGGCGCGCAAGCCCGCGATCAAGATGTGGATCGACTTTGGTCCCGATATCGGNGAGCGTAAAACCTCGGCNCAGGTGACGGNGCATTACACGCCCGAGACGCTGATCGGCACGCAGGTGATGGGGGTGGTCAACTTCCCGCCGCGTCAGATCGGGCCGTTCATGTCCGAAGTTCTGGTGCTTGGGGTNCCGGACGAGGACGGGGCGATNGTGCTGATGCGCCCCACGCAACCCACCCCGAACGGAGGACGTCTGCATTGACGAAACTACTGATCGCCCGCCCTGCGCCCCCCGAAGTGCACGAGGCCCTGGAAGGCTTTGACGTGACCTATCGCGAGGACAGCGCGCCCTTGTCCGANGACGAGATGCAGGACGCCCTGCGCGACTATGACGGGGTGCTGGCCACCTTGGGCGACCGCTTTACCGCGGATGTCTTNGGCAAGGTCGGCATGCCACGGTGCAAGATGCTCGCCAATTTCGGGGTNGGCTATAACCACATCGATGTCGNNGCGGCAAAGGCGGCGGGGCTTCAGGTCTCTAACACGCCCGGTGCCGTGACTGATGCCACCGCTGATATCGCCATGACGCTGATGCTAATGGCCGCACGGCGTGCGGGAGAAGGCGAACGGCTGGTGCGGTCAGGTCAATGGTCCGGATGGGAGCCTTCGCAGCTTTTGGGCATGCATCTGACGGGCAAGACTGTCGGGATCGTCGGGATGGGTCGGATCGGCCAAGCCGTCGCGCGGCGCTGTCACTACGGCTTTTCGATGGATGTGAAATACTTTAGCCGCAGCGCGAAAAGCGTCGCCTATCCGGCGGAACATATCAGTGATCTCAAACGGTTGGTTGCCGCTGTTGATGTGGTTGTTATCGCCGTGCCGGGCGGGGACGACACGCAGCATCTGATCAACGCGGATGTGCTGGCGGCGATGCAGCCCCATGCCTTCCTGATCAACATCGCGCGCGGCAATATCGTCGAGGAAACCGCCCTGATCGAGGCCCTGCAAGCGGGCACCATCGGCGGCGCAGGGCTGGATGTGTATGAGTTCGAGCCAGAGGTGCCGCAAGCCCTGCGGGATCTGGATAACGTGGTGCTATTACCGCATCTAGGCACGTCCTCCCGGGAGGTGCGTGTGGATATGTGGATGATGGCGGTTGAGAATTTGAAAGCTGGCGTCGCGGGCGAAACGCCCCCGAACCTCGTTTAACGACCCACAGCCTCGCGCCAATGTCGGCGGCATAATGAGATATAGGTCTCGTTGCCGCCGATCTGCACCTGCGCCCCTTCGCGGATCGCTTTGCCTTCGGCATCCTGCCGCACCACCATCGTCGCTTTCTTGCCGCAGTGGCAGATCGTGCGCACCTCGCGCATTTCATCGGCAAGGGCGAGCAGCGTTGCAGACCCGGGGAAGAGCAGGCCCCGGAAGTCCACGCGCAACCCATAGCACATGATAGGCACCCGCAGGTCATCCACCGCACGGGCCAATTGCCAGACCTGATCAGGGCTGAGAAACTGCGCCTCGTCGATGAAGATGCAGGCGCAAGGGCCTTCAGCCAAACGCTTTTCGATCTTCGCCAAAAGGTCTTCGTCCGTCTCGAAGGTGTCGGCCTCGTGCCCGATCCCGATACGCGATGCGATCCGCCCGTGTCCGGCGCGGTGGTCGAATTTCGCGGTCATCAGATAGGGGACCATGCCGCGTTCGACATAGTTATGAGCCGCCTGCAGAAGCACGGTCGATTTGCCCGCGTTCATGGTCGAATAATGAAAGTAAAGCTTTGCCATGGCCCTCTTTAGCGTCAGGCGACCTTGGCGTTCAAGGTGGGGGGAGGGCAGCGGGGGCGCGTCTGTCGCAGACCGCGCCCCACATGTCACAGGTGTTGAGGTGGCTCTGTGCCGCCGGGCTTAGCCGTGGCGCTGCACCAGCACAGACCCCACGGAATATCCGGCCCCGAAAGAACAGATCAGCCCGGTGTCCCCATCGGTCAGATCGTCGGAGTATTTTGAGAACGCGATGATCGACCCGGCAGAGGAGGTGTTGGCGTAGTCTTGCAGGATATTGGGCTGCTCGCCCGCTTCGGGCGCGCGACCCAGCACTTTGCGACCGATGAAGTCATTCATCGATTTATTCGCCTGATGCAGCCACAGACGCTTTAGATCAGCGGCCTCAACGCCTTCGTCAGCCATGTGGCCCGCGATGTGTTCGGCAACCATCGGCAGCACTTCCTTGAACACCTTGCGCCCGTTCTGCATGAACTGCATGTCGCGGCGGTCTGCTACGCCATCGGGGCGGGACCGGCGCAAAAAGCCATTGTTGTTGCGGATGTTGTTCGAGAACTCGGTCGCGCAACGGGTCGATTTGATCTCGAAATAGGCACCGGCTGCGTCTTCGGCGCGTTCGATCAGCACGGCGGTGGCCACGTCCCCAAAGATAAAGTGGCAGTCACGGTCACGCCATTCCAGATGGGCCGAGCATATCTCGGGGCAGACCACCAGCGCCGAGCGGATCGAGCCGGAGCGGATCATATCCGCCGCCGCTTGGATGCCGAAGGTCGCGGACGAACAGGCGACGTTCATATCGAAGGCAAAGCCGTTGATATCCAGCAACTGCTGGATTTCGATCGCCACCGCCGGATAGGCGCGTTCAAGGTTCGACGCCGCGCAGATGACGGCATCAACATCAGCCGCGGTTTTCCCCGCCGCCTGCAACGCCTTTTGCGCCGCATCCAGCGCCATCTCGGCCATCAGACCGGGTTCGTCGTCGGACCGTTGGCGCAGCAGGGGGTGCATCACCTTGGGATCCAGAATGCCCGTCTTATCCATGACATAGCGCTGTTCGATTCCCGACGCCTTGACGATGAACTCCTCTGACGAGTGTTCCTTGGCGGGCAACTCTCCGGCGTCGATCTCGGCGGCGTGTTCGGCATTGTACAGATCGGCATAGGCGTTGAACGCCTTGACCAGCTCGGCGTTGGTGATGACCTGTTCCGGCGTAAAGATGCCGCTACCAGTAATGGCGGGGGTGTACATGGGGAAACCTTTTTCAGCGTTGTCCGAGTAGGCCAAGAAACGGCTGCGGGGTCAAGTCCAGCGGGGGCTGGCATGCAAGGGCGACGGACAATGAGAGGGGGAGGAAAGGGGAAAGACCTGCGCCACGCATCAAAGACGCGGCGCAGGTCAGAAAGGGCAGGTTAGCCCTGAAGCGATTTAACGCCGATCTCGTCTTCGGCTTGTGCCTTGATGGCCAGCGCTGCGGCATAGGCACCGGCGGCCGTGGTGAAATACGGGATCTTGTCATACAGCGCGATAGAGCGGATGGATTTGCTGTCCTCGACCGCCTGCGCGCCTTCGGTGGTGTTCATCACCAGTTGGATCGCTTCGTCCTTCATCATGTCGGTGATGTTCGGGCGACCCTCGTAGACCTTGTTCACGATCTCGCAGGCGATGTCATGCTCTGTCAGCCAGGCGGCGGTGCCACGGGTGGCGCGCAGGGTGAACCCTTGCTCAAGCAGGATACGCGCGGCGGTCAGCATGTCATCCGACTTGTCCATATCCTTGATCGAGAAGAACACACAGCCGTTGCGCGGCAGCGGGTTGCCCGCGCCCATCTGCGCCTTGAGGAAGGCACGGGGGAAGTCGCGGTCCCAGCCCATAACCTCGCCCGTTGACCGCATTTCCGGCCCAAGCAGCGTGTCGACGCCGGGGAAGCGGGCGAAGGGCAGCACGGCTTCCTTGACCGAGAACCAAGGCATGTTCGGGTCCGCCAGTGTCATTGGATCACCCAAAGGCAGCACGTCGTCATAGGCGGCATCGTCACGGTAGGGTGCGCGCTGCGGGAAGGCCGACAGCTTTTCGCCCGCCATGATCCGCGCAGCGATTGACGCAATCGCGCTGTCCGTCGCTTTGGCGACAAAGGGCACGGTGCGCGAGGCGCGGGGGTTGACTTCGATCAGGTAGATCTCGCCGTCCTTGACCGCGAACTGGATGTTCATCAGGCCCACAACGTTCAACGCCAGCGCCAGCGCCTTGGTCTGTTTTTCGACCTCGGCAATGATGTCGCGGCTCAGCGAATAGGGGGGCAACGAACAGGCGCTGTCGCCCGAATGAACGCCGGCCTCTTCGATGTGCTGCATGATGCCTGCAACGTGGACATCCGTGCCGTCTGACAGCGCGTCTACGTCCAGCTCTACCGCGCCCGAGAGGTAGTGATCCAGCAGCACGGGGCTTTTGCCCGATACGACCACCGCGTCGCGGATATAGCGTTCGAGGCTGGCCTGATCGCGCACGATCTCCATCGCGCGGCCGCCCAGAACGTAAGACGGGCGGATCACCAGCGGAAAGCCGATGTCTGCTGCGATCTCAAGCGCTTCGGCGTCGGAGTGGGCGATACCGTTATGTGGCTGCTTCAGGCCCAGCGATTGCACAAGCTGCTGGAACCGTTCGCGGTCTTCGGCAAGGTCGATCATGTCGGGCGTGGTGCCAAGGATCGGGATGCCCGCCTCTTGCAGCGCCTGCGCGATCTTCAGCGGTGTCTGGCCGCCGAACTGCACGATGACGCCGTGCAGCGTGCCGTTTTCCTGTTCGACCCGCAGGATTTCCATCACGTGTTCAAAGGTGACGGGTTCGAAATACAACCGGTCCGAGGTGTCATAGTCGGTCGAGACGGTTTCGGGGTTACAGTTGACCATGATCGTCTCGTAGCCCGCGTCGGTCAGCGCATAGCAGGCGTGACAGCAGCAATAGTCGAACTCGATCCCTTGGCCGATCCGGTTCGGGCCGCCGCCCAGAATGACGACTTTCTGACGGTCGCTGGGGCGGGCTTCGCATTCAACCTCGTCAAAGGCGGGGGCCTCGTAGGTAGAATACATGTAGGGCGTTTGCGCTTCGAATTCGGCGGCGCAGGTGTCGATCCGTTTGAACACGGCCTTGACGCCAAGGTTCAGACGCGCGCGGCGCACGTTGTCTTCGTCGCGACCGGTCAGCGTGCCAAGGCGCGCGTCGGTAAAGCCCATCATCTTGAGCTTGCGCATCCCGTCTTCGGTCAGCGGCAGCCCGTCTTTGCGGACTTGCGCCTCGGCGTCGACGATCTCGCGGATGCGGGCAAGGAACCACGGGTCGAACATGGTCACACCGTGGATATCCACGTCGGACATGCCGTGACGCATCGCCTGAGCAATGGTGCGCATCCGGTCGGGGGTTTGCTTGCTGATCGCGGCAATCAGCGCGGCTTCGTTCTGTGGTGCGTCGGCGGTCAGGTCACTGTCCAGACCGGGGATGTCGATTTCGTCAAAGCCTGTCAGCCCGGATTCCATCGACGCCAGCGCTTTTTGCAGCGACTCGTGGATCGTGCGGCCAATCGCCATCGCTTCGCCGACAGACTTCATCGCGGTCGTCAGATAGGGTTCGGAGCCGGGAAATTTCTCGAACGCGAATTTCGGGATCTTGGTGACGACATAATCGATTGTCGGCTCGAAGGACGCAGGGGTCACGCCGGTGATGTCGTTGTCCAGCTCGTCTAGGGTAAAGCCCACCGCCAGCTTGGCCGCGATCTTGGCAATCGGGAAACCCGTCGCCTTGGACGCCAACGCAGAGGAGCGCGATACACGGGGGTTCATCTCGATCACGACCATGCGGCCATCTTCGGGGTTCACGGCCCACTGCACGTTCGATCCGCCTGTTTCCACGCCGATTTCGCGCAGCACGGCGATCGAGTGGTTACGCATGATCTGGTATTCTTTGTCGGTCAGCGTCAGGGCAGGGGCCACGGTGATCGAATCGCCTGTGTGCACGCCCATCGGGTCGACGTTCTCGATCGAGCAGACGATGATCGCGTTGTCAGCGGTGTCGCGCACCACTTCCATCTCGTATTCTTTCCAGCCAAGCAGGCTCTCATCAATCAGGATCTGCCCCATCGGCGACGCGTCCATTCCCGAGCGGCAGTAGAATTCGTAATCGTCGCGGTTGTAAGCCACGCCGCCGCCGGTGCCGCCCATGGTGAAGGCAGGGCGGATGATCGCGGGCAGGCCGACATATTCCAGCGCGTCGAGCGCAAGCTGCACGCCTGCCGCAAGGTCTTTCTTACCGCTGGCGGCAACGGGCGCGGTGACGATGGTCGCCTTGGGGTTTTCGATGCCCAAACGGTCCATCGCCTCGCGGAAGAGCTTGCGATCCTCTGCCATTTCAATGGCTTCGCGTTTCGCGCCGATCATCTCGACGTTGAATTTCTCGAGCACGCCCATCTCTTCGAGCGCGAGCGAGGTGTTCAGCCCGGTCTGACCGCCCATCGTTGGCAGCAGCGCGTCGGGGCGTTCTTTCTCGATGATCTTGGCGACGATTTCAGGGGTGATGGGTTCGATGTAGGTGGCATCCGCCAGCCCCGGATCGGTCATGATCGTCGCAGGGTTGGAGTTCACGAGGATGACGCGGTAGCCTTCCTCTTTCAGGGCCTTACAGGCCTGCGCGCCGGAGTAGTCGAACTCGCACGCCTGACCGATGACAATGGGCCCCGCTCCAATGATCATGATCGACTGGATATCGGTTCTTTTTGGCATGGCTCAGGCCCCCGGATGTTTGCAAATTCTCCGCGTTATAGGCCTTGGGGGGAGAGGTGCAAGGGGGCATGTCGGGATATGGGGCGTGTTTTCAGGCAACACCCATGTGGCAGGGGCGCAGCACCGCCCGATGCGGTGCCGCTTTGCCTTACCCGAGCGTCAGGAAGGCCCGCAAAGACGCCTCGAAGTCGCGCGGCTTTTCAGCGTGAAGCCAATGGCCTGTATCCGGTAGCTTGGCAAAGCGCGCTTGCGGGAACAGCGCCTTGATCACGGGGCGGTCTTCGGGTTTGACATAGGTGGAGTTGCCGCCGGACAGGAACAGCACCTCCCCCTCGTATTGTCCATCGACCCCATCGGGCCAGCCGACGATCTTGGACATCTCTGCCTCAAGCACATCAAGGTTCAGCTTCCACGTCTTGTTGGGCACATCCAGCGACTGGGTGAAAAAGCTTTGCAATGCGGGCTCGACCCCCGCAGCCGCCAATTGGTCAGAGGCGTCGGAGCGGCGGGTGAGCGTGCCCAGATCGACCGTGCGCATCGCATCGATAAATTCTTGCTGGCTGTGGCCATAAGCGACAGGAGCGATATCGGCGACCACCAGACGGTTCACGAGTTCGGGATGGTTCAGTGCCAGCATCATGGCCGCCTTACCGCCCATCGAATGCCCGCAGACGTCCATTGGCGCGCCAAGATGGGTGATGACCTCTGCCAGATCGGCGGCCATCTCGGGGTAGCTTTGCGTCTGCGCGCGCGGGCTGTCCCCGTGGTTGCGCATGTCGACGGTCACCACGCGGCGCTGGTCGGACATCCGTTTGGCGATCACGCCCCAATTGCGGCCTGACCCGAAAAGACCATGCACGATCAGCAGGGCAGGGGCGTCGCCTTTGGTGCCATATTCAGTGTAATTCAACATGCCCAAGATGTAGGGCCATTGCAGCCGATGTGCCAGACCGTTTAGGGTTGAAACATGCTGGATCAAAAAGACCTAGAGACCAAGGCACGTGAAATGCAGCGCGGCTTGCAGGCAAAGCTGGGTGTGCAGGGGCGCGATGTCTCTCATGCGCTGGCGCGCGCAGGGCGACGTCTGCCCGCGCGGGTGCGGCGTGAGGGCAAGGTCTTTGCGCAGGCGGCTTTTATGGCGCGCAACCCCAAGATGGCACGCAGGCTCGAGGGGGCGACGGTGCAGACCGCCTATGACCGCGTGATGGAGCATCTTGCCGGAATCGACGTGGCCGAACGGCGCAAGGACCGCTGGCTTGGTCTTGCGGCAAGTGTGGCGTTCAACCTGATTTGTGTTGCGGTGGCGTTCATCACATTTCTGTGGTGGCGCGGCTACGTCTGACGGGCGAAGCTGTTACCTTTGAAGACGCAAAAGCCCCGCTGCGGAGCTGCAAGCGGGGCTTTGTTTCGAGGCGTGGTTTGGGGCGCTGCCCCGCCCTTGCGGGCCCCCCGGGATTTAATCCATTTGGAAGGGCCCGGGGCGCATTGCTTTAGAGGTTGGGGCTTCAGAGGTTGGGATAGATCGGGAAGCGGGCGCAGAGCGCTTCGACTTCGGCTTTGACCTTGGCTTCGACCTCGGCGTTGCCATCGGCCCCATTGGCGGCCAGCCCGTCGACAACCTCGATGATCCAGTCGGCGATCTGACGGAATTCATCCTCACCAAACCCGCGTGTTGTTGCCGCCGGCGAGCCCAAACGGATGCCGGAGGTGACCATGGGCTTTTCAGGGTCAAACGGCACACCGTTCTTGTTGCAGGTGATATGCGCGCGGCCCAGTGCTTTTTCGGTGTCGTTCCCTTTGACGCCTTTGGGGCGCAGGTCGACCAGCAGCAGGTGGGTGTCGGTGCCATGGGTGATCGTGTCGAGCCCGCCTTTGATCAGCTGGTCGCTGAGTGCTTGGGCGTTCTTGATGACCTGTTGGATGTAGGTCTTGAACTCGGGCTTGAGCGCTTCACCAAAGGCCACGGCCTTGGCCGCGATCACATGCATCAGCGGGCCACCCTGAATACCGGGGAATATGGCCGAGTTGAACTTTTTCGCCAGCGCTTCGTCGTTGGTCAGGATCATGCCGCCGCGCGGACCGCGCAGGGTTTTATGTGTGGTGGTTGTCGCCACATGCGCATGGGGGAAGGGGGAGGGGTGTTCGCCCGCAGCGACCAGACCGGCAAAATGGGCCATGTCCACCTGCAGGTAGGCACCGACCATATCGGCAATCTCGCGCATCCGCTTGAAGTCGATCTGGCGCGGGATGGCGGAGCCACCGGCGATGATCAGCTTGGGCTGGTGTTCCTTCGCGAGCGCTTCGACCTGGTCATAGTCAAGTTGGTTGTCTTGTTTGCGCACGCCATACTGGATGGCGTTGAACCATTTGCCGGATTGGTTCGGCTTGGCCCCGTGGGTCAGGTGGCCGCCCGCGTCGAGGCTCATGCCCAGAATGGTGTCACCGGGTTGCAGCAGCGCGGTGAACACGCCCTGGTTGGCTTGGCTGCCCGAATTCGGCTGCACGTTGGCGAAGTCGCANTTGAACAATTTGCACGCGCGTTCAATCGCCAGGTTTTCCGCCACATCGACAAAATCACACCCGCCATAATAGCGGCGGCCCGGGTAGCCTTCGGCGTATTTGTTGGTCATCACCGACCCCTGCGCCGCCATGACAGCCGCAGACACGATGTTTTCGGAGGCGATCAGTTCGATCTCGTTACGCTGGCGACCCAGCTCGTCTGTGATGGACCCGAAGATTTCGGGATCGGCTTCGGACAGGGGGGTGGTGAAAAAACCGGACATGGGCGTGGTTCCTTTGACTACGTGTGCGGGTTGCGGGCTATCTAGCTTAATCCGGCACGGGGGTGAAGGTCGTAATGCGCCGGTCGCACCGTCATATGCGGCAAAGCTGGTAGGTCGGCGCGATATGTGGTTCTTTTGACTGTGAATATCCCTCATTGGAAACATCCGCCCATGAAGATCGCTTTTATCGCCAGCCGCTCTGATGTTGCACAGGATGCGTTGACGGCGCTGAGCGCACGATACGGCAATGTCACGCGNGAGGAGGCAGAGGTTATCGTCGCCCTCGGGGGGGACGGGTTCATGCTGCAGGCGCTGCACGACTCGCAAGAGCTGTCGACNCCGGTCTATGGCATGAACCGCGGCACCATCGGGTTCTTGATGAACGCCTATGCCGAAGAGGATCTGGTGGATCGTCTGCGCGCAGCAGAAGAGGCGGTGATCAACCCGCTGGTGATGGTCGCCACNCANGCGAATGGCGAGACCTCCAAGGCGCTGGCCTTGAACGAGGTCGCCTTGCTGCGCGANGGNCCGCAGGCCGCCAAGCTGCGGATCAGCGTNGACGGGCGCGTGCGGATGGANGAGCTGGTCTGCGANGGNGCACTGGTGGCGACGCCTGCCGGGTCCACNGCCTATAATTACTCCGCGCACGGCCCGATCCTGCCGATTGGCGCGGATGTGCTGGCCCTGACNGCGATGGCGGCGTTTCGGCCACGGCGCTGGCGCGGGGCNTTGCTGCCGAAAACGGTGACCGTGCGCTTTGATGTGCTGGAGCCCGCCAAACGNCCTGTGATGGCCGACGCCGACGGGAATTCCTACCGCGATGTCGTNGCGGTCGAGATCACCTCGGACCCGTTGATCAAGCACCGTATCCTGTTCGATCCGGGCCACGGTCTGGAAGAACGGCTGATCAGCGAGCAGTTCAACTAATCCGCGTTTCAGACGGAACCGCGGTGCCTTTGGCGCGTTGATATTCCGAGACGCATGAGAGGCCNTTCAGGTGCTTTCATCGTTTGGAATTNTAGCAAAAGGAGACCTGACATGAATTGGGATACAATCAAAGGTAACTGGAGCCAGATGACCGGTAAGGTCAAAGAAGAATGGGGTGATCTGACCGACGATGACCTGACAGAAGCCGCCGGCGAACGCGATCAGCTGGTCGGCAAGATTCAGGCGCGCTACGGCGTTGCCAAAGACGAGGCGGAGCGTCAGGTAGACAGCTTCGTGGCCAAACACTAACTGGCCTAGATATTGAATAGAAAAGGCGGCTGTTACAGCCGCCTTTTTCGCNTTCTGGGGTNCCGGATCTATCAGCTGTCCTTGGCGTAGCCGATGGTTTGCAGCGCCGACTTTATCTCGTCCAGAATGGCCGGATCGTCGATCGTGGCGGGCAGTTTGAACGGCTCTGCATCNGCCAGTTTGACCATCGTCGCCCGCAGGATCTTNCCTGAACGCGTCTTGGGCAANCGATCCACCACCAGCGTCATCTTATAGGCTGCCACTGGCCCGATCTGGTCACGCACCCGTTGCTGACATTCGGCTGCAATCTCGGCATGGGGGCGNTCGACCCCTTTGGACAGGCACACAAACCCCATCGGGGCTTGNCCCTTCAGCGGATCGNTGACGCCGATCACGGCACATTCAGCCACATCGGGGTGGCCGGCCAGAACCTCNTCCATCGCGCCGGTGGANAAGCGGTGACCNGCGACGTTGATCACGTCATCGGTGCGCGCCATGATATAAAGATATCCATCCTCGTCGATCCTGCCCGCATCCCCCGTTTCGTAGTATCCGGGATAGGTCGTGAGGTAACTTTTGCGGAAGCGATCTTCGGCATTCCACAGGGTGGGCAGCGTGCCGGGNGGCAGGGGCAGTTTGATCGCGATAGACCCCAAAGTACCAGCGGGTTGCGGCTCGCCCGCCTCGTTCAGGATTTGCACGTCATAGCCCGGCATCGGCACCGTGGGGGAGCCGACCTTGACCGGCAGCGCCTCTAGTCCGGCGGGGTTGCCGACGATGGTATAGCCGGTTTCGGTCTGCCACCAATGGTCATAGACGGGTATGCCCAGCTTTTCCTGCGCCCAGATCACGGTGTCTGGGTCGGCGCGCTCGCCCGCGAGATACAGCGCGCGCAGGCAGGAAATATCGTATTTGCCAATCTCCTCGCCCCTGGGATCTTCGCGTTTGACGGCGCGGATCGCGGTGGGGGCGGTAAAGAAACTGCGGACATTGTGTTCGGAAATGACGCGCCAGAAGGTGCCCGCATCGGGTGTGCCCACGGGCTTGCCTTCGAACACGACGGTGGTGTTGCCATGCACCAGCGGGCCATAGCAGATATAGCTGTGCCCCACGACCCAGCCCACATCGGAGGCNGCCCAGAAGACATCGCCCGGATCGACGTTGTAGATGTTCTTCATCGTCCAGTTCAGCGCCACCANATGCCCCGCGGTTTGGCGCACCACGCCCTTGGGCGCGCCGGTCGTGCCCGAGGTGTAAAGAATNTAGGCGGGGTGGTTNCCCTCCACCGCGACGCAGGGCGCGGGGGTGGTGCCTTTTTGCGCCNCGTGCCAATCCAGATCGCGCCCCGGTGTCAGATCGCAGGGGGCCTGTTCGCGTTGCAGGATCAGGCAGAAATCGGGTTTNTGGTCGGCCTGTTCAATGGCCCCGTCAAGCAGCGGCTTATAGGCCACGACGCGTGCNGGTTCCAACCCGCAGGATGCGGCGATGATCGCTTTGGGGGTGCAGTCGTTGATCCGCACGGCNAGNTCGTTCGAGGCAAAGCCGCCGAACACGACCGAATGTACCGCCCCGATCCGNGCNCAGGCGAGCATCGCCTCAAGCGCTTCGGGNACCATCGGCATATAGATGATCACGCGGTCGCCTTTGCCCACGCCATTGGCCTGTAGCGCACCGGCGACAGCGGCGACGCGGGTTTGCAGCTCGGCAAAGGTGATCTTGGTCTGGGTGCCGGTGATCGGGCTGTCATGGATGATCGCCACCTGATCGGCACGGCCGTTTTCCACATGGCGGTCAACGGCATTATAGCACGCATTTACTTTGGCGTCGGCGAACCATTCGTACAGATCATTGCCCTTGTCGAACAACGCCTGACGGGGCNNTTCCTCCCAATCGATGGCTTTGGACTGCTCTAGCCAGTAGGCTTCAGGGTTGTCCTGACAGCTTTTGTAAATGTCGTGATATCCCATATGCGGCTCCCTCCCGTGAACGCGAATACCATTTGGTAGGCCACGGCTGCAGGAAAGAGCAAGAGCTTGCGCCTATATCGCGGCCATCCGGCAATAAAATTTACAGCCGCTTCCCCGCGCGCGGTGTCAAAATTTACAAGCGCGTTTCGGCCNNTTTCCGNTAGCGCACAGAANTTCGCNCAGCNCNTGTCGAATATGACCNACCGCGTCGAATTTGGATCAGATCAATCGCGCAAAGGGGCGCAGCATCGCGGATAGGGACGGCATGTCGCCGCCCTTCGTCTTTGAACAAAGGTTCAGAACAATGGGTGATAAGCTCGCCAACAAGAAGAAAAAGGCCAAAGCAGACGCACGGCCTGCCAAGCCGATGCCAAGCAGCGTGTCTGACATCAAGGCACCCTTTGCGGCCAAGGGCNCCAAACCGGCCAAGTAATTCCGGCCGGTTCCGGTCCATGCGCCGCCCCGTATAAGGGCGGCGTTTTCACGCNNGGCGTCANCCGTATTCGGCGACCGGCGTACCNGCGATNGCACCGACGTTCAGCAGCCCGCGCGCGGTGATCGACGGAGAGACGATATGTGCACGGTTGCCCATCCCCATCAGGATCGGCCCAACCTCAAGCCCGCCTCCCTTCATCTTCAGAATATTGCGCACGCCCGATGCCGCATCCGCATGGGCAAAGACAAGAACATTCGCAGCACCTTCCATCCGGTTCGAGGGCAGCAGACGGCTGCGCAGCTCGGGGTCGAGTGCGGCATCGATGTTCATCTCGCCCTCATAGCAGAAATCATGGTTGCCCGCATCCAGCAGCCGCAGCGCCGCGCGCAGACGTTTGCCNGACCCTTCGCCCTGATTGCCGAACTGGCTTTGCGAACACAGGGCGATCTTGGGNTCGATGCCGAAACGTTGCACNTGNCGNGCNGCACCGATGGCGATCTCGGCGATCTGTTCGGGGGTGGGGTGCAGATGCACCTGCGTATCCGCGATAAACANNGGCCCATCTTCCAGGATCATCAGCGACANGGCCCCNTGGGGGCGNCGCCCGTCGCGACCGAGAACCTGTTCGATATAATTCATATGCCAGCGGAATTCCCCGAAGGTGCCGCAGATCAGGCTGTCGGCCTCTTCGCGGTGCACCATCACCGCGCCGATGGCGGTGGTATTGGTGCGCATGATGGCGCGTGCGATATCAGGTGACACGCCGCGGCGGGCCATCAGGTTGTGNTAGGTCTCCCAATAGTCGCGGTAGCGCGGGTCGTTTTCGGGGTTCACCAGATCCACCGTNTCGCCCAGCTTGATGGTCAGACCAGCCTTTTCGATGCGCCGTTCGATCACCTCGGGGCGGCCGATCAGGATCGGGCGTTCCTTGGTTTCCTCCACCATGGCCTGGGCGGCGCGCAGCACGCGTTCGTCTTCGCCTTCGGCAAAGACGATCCNGCGCGGGGCCACGCGCGCGGCCTCGAACACGGGGCGCATCAGCATCGACGATTTGAAGACCGAGCTGTCCAGCTTGTGGCGATANGCGGCCAGATCCTCGATCGGGCGGGTGGCGACGCCGGTGTCCATCGCNGCTTTCGCGACGGCNGTAGACACGACNCCGATCAGGCGCGGGTCAAAGGGTTTGGGGATCAGGTAGTCGGGGCCAAAGGTCAGCTGTTCGCCCTGATAGGCGGCGGCAGCCTCGGCCGAGGTGGTGGCACGGGCAAGCGCGGCGATCCCGTCGATACAGGCGATCTTCATCTCGTCATTGATCGTGGTTGCCCCCACATCCAGCGCACCGCGGAAGATAAAGGGGAAGCACAATACGTTGTTGACCTGATTGGGAAAATCCGACCGTCCNGTNGCGATAATCGCATCAGNNGCCACNGCACGGGCCAGATCGGGCATGATTTCCGGCGTGGGGTTGGCCAGCGCAAAGATGATCGGCTGCGGCGCCATTTTCTGCACCATTTCGGGGCTCAGGACACCGGGACCAGAGAGGCCGAGGAACAGNTCGGCNTCATGGATCACATCGGCCAGATCACGCAGGTCGGATTTCTGCGCGTATTCCGATTTGATCGGGTTCATGTCGATCTCACGGCCCTCGTAGACCAGACCGTGAATGTCACAAAGCCAGACGTTCTCGCGCTTCACGCCGAGTTTCAGCAGCATGTTCAGACAAGCAATGCCCGCNGCGCCGCCGCCTGTGGATACGATCTTGATGTCCNNGAACTTCTTGCCCGCCACGAAAAGCGCGTTCTTCACGGCGGCCCCAACGACAATCGCNGTGCCGTGCTGGTCGTCGTGGAAAACCGGAATGTTCATCCGCTCGCGGCANATGCGTTCGACGGTAAAGCANTCGGGGGCCTTGATGTCTTCGAGGTTGATCGCGCCGAAGGTCGGCTCTAGCGCGCANACCAGTTCAGCGAGCTTTTCGGGGTCATTCTGGTCCAGCTCGATGTCGAANCAATCGATATTGGCGAATTTCTTGAAAAGGACGGCCTTGCCCTCCATCACCGGTTTGGAGGCCAGCGCGCCGATGTTGCCNAGCCCCAGAACCGCCGTGCCATTGGTNACCACACCCACAAGGTTCGCGCGGGTGGTGTAATGCGCGGCTGTGGTCGGGTCNGCCTTGATCTCAAGGCAGGCNTCNGCCACGCCGGGGGAATAGGCGCGCGCCAGATCGCGGCCGTTCGCCAGTGGTTTGGTCGCGCGCACTTCGAGTTTTCCGGGCTTGGGGAANGCGTGATAGTCAAGTGCGGCTTGGCGCAGATTGGGCGCATCGGTCATGTTTTGGCGGTCCTTTAAGAGAGTAGTTTAGCGTTAAACTATTTTGCCAGCCGCGCCAACACGACTTTTGGAGCGGNGCGTGTCACCGCCCATGCGGCGCAGATTNTGGGGCGGGAAGGGGGCCAGCCCCCATCGTGGCAGGCCACGATTCCCCCGGAGTTTGTCTGGCAAAATGAAGCATGGCATTTTTCCGCTTTTGGCATCGCAACTTTGGCGAAAGGTTTTTATAGTTTTGTGAAACTTGGGGGAATTATGACCAGTGATTTGCGACAGCACGCCAGCGCCGTGCAGGAAAATGCCTATGCGCCCTATTCCAATTTCAAGGTGGGGGCCGCGTTGCGCACGGCCTCGGGNGCGGTGTTTGTNGGCTGCAACGTGGAAAANGTCGCNTACCCGGAAGGCACCTGTGCCGAAGCCGGTGCCATCGCCGCCATGATCGCGGCGGGCGAGACGGCTTTTGTCGAGGCCTATGTGATCGCGGGCAGCCCCACGCCCGTCACCCCCTGTGGCGGCTGCCGTCAAAAACTGGCTGAATTCGGTGAGGGGGACGCGCGGGTGACCATGGCGACCCTGTCGGGCGTTGAAGAGGTGATGACGATGGCCGAGCTGTTGCCCGGTGCCTTTGGCCGCGCGCATATGGAGGGCTAAGCCATGGATGCCCGCGCGATCCTGTCCAAACTGCGGCACCGGCGGTCGCTGAACCGAGAAGAGCTTGTCTGGTTCGCGATGGCCCTTGCCGACGGGCGGGTCAGTGACGCGCAGGCGGGGGCCTTTGCGATGGGGGTCTGTCAGGTCGGGCTGAGCGATGTGGGCCGCGTGGCCCTGACGCTTGCCATGCGCGACAGCGGGCGGGTGTTCGACTGGGATCTGAACGGGCCGGTGCTGGATAAACATTCGACGGGCGGTGTGGGCGATTGCGTCAGCCTTGTGCTGGCCCCTGCCTTGGCCGCCTGCGGGGCCTATGTGCCAATGATTTCGGGGCGTGGGCTGGGGCATACCGGCGGGACGCTGGATAAGCTCGAGGCCATTCCGGGTGTGAATACCACATTGGACGAGGCGCAGTTTCGCGCCGTGGTGGCGAAGGCAGGCTGTGCGATTGTCAGTGCGACCGACGGTATCGCCCCCGCGGACAAGCGGCTTTATGCGGTGCGCGATGTGTCCTCGACCGTGGACAGCCTTGATCTGATCACCGCGTCGATCCTGTCGAAGAAGCTGGCGGCGGGGCTGGATGGTTTGGTCTTGGACGTCAAGGTCGGCAGCGGTGCCTTCATGAAAGATCTGGCGCAGGCGCAGGCGCTGGCGACGGCGCTGACCAAGACCGCAAACGCCAGCGGGTGCCGGACGACGGCGGTGATCAGCGATATGAGCCAGCCCTTGGTGCCGAGCCTCGGGAACGCGCTGGAAGTGGCCGAGGTGATGCGCGTGCTGACGGGGCACAACAAGGGGCCGATTGTCTCGGTCTGTGCGGCGCTTGGCGGGGTGTTGCTGGCCAATGCAGGGCTGGCGGGCGATGTGCAGGTCGGGGCGGATATGATCGTGCAGGCGATCCGGTCGGGCCGCGCGGCGGAACGCTTTGGCGTGATGATCGCGGCCATGGGCGGGCCTGCGAAGTTTGTCGAAAACTGGACGCGGTTCCTGCCCGAGGCGACGATCATCGGAGAGGTTCCCGCACCGAAAACCGGATATGTGACCGCGATTGATGGGGAGGCCTTGGGCCTTGCCGTCGTCGCTTTGGGCGGCGGGCGCGCGGTCGAGACGGACCAGATCAACCCTGCCGTGGGGATTTCGGATGTGGTCCGCCTTGGGGCGAAAGTATCGTCCAAAGGGCCGTTGGCGGTTGTTCATGGCGCCCGCGCCGGTGACGCAGAGCGGGCCGCACAGGCGGTGCGCGGTGCGATTACCATCGGCCCGAAGCCGGTCGCCGTGCCGGATTTGATTGTAGAGAGGGTCGGCTGATGGCGCGTGCTTTTCTGGTTGTGATGGATTCCGTCGGTATCGGCGGTGCCCCCGATGCGGACACCTTCTTTAACGGGCGTGTGCCGGACACCGGCGCGAATACCCTTGGTCATATCGCGCAGGCCTGTGCGGAGGGCCGTGCAGAAGACGGGCGCAGCGGCCCTTTGAACGTGCCGCATATGGCGTCGCTGGGGCTTGGCCCCGCGATTGAACTGGCCAGCGGGCTGCATATCGCAAGCCTTGATGGCACCGTCAGCGGCACATGGGGCGCGGCGACAGAAATCTCGCGCGGCAAGGATACGCCTTCGGGCCATTGGGAATTGGCCGGTTTGCCGGTCCCGTGGGAGTGGCACTACTTTCCCGATGTGTCGAAGTCCTTTCCGCCTGCGCTTGTTGCGCAGCTTGCGGCCTTTGCCGGCACGGACGAGATTTTGGGGAATTGCCACGCCCCCGGCACCGCCATTATCGAGGAGTTCGGCGCGCAGCATATCAAGACCGGTTTCCCGATCTGCTATACCTCGGCCGACAGCGTGTTGCAGATCGCCGCGCATGAAGAGAGTTTCGGCCTGCAACGGCTGTTGGACCTATGCGAAAACATGGCCCCGATCGCGCATGAGATGAAAGTCGGGCGGGTGATCGCGCGTCCCTTCATCGGGGATGCGCAAAGCGGTTTTACCCGCACCACCAACCGTCGTGATTTCGCGATCACGCCACCCGCGCCGGTGCTGAGCAACTGGGTGCAGGACAGTGGTGCCCGTGTGTATGCCGTTGGAAAGATCGGTGACATTTTTTCGATGACCGGTTTTGATGAGGTGCGCAAAGGGTCTGACGAGACATTGATGGGCCATCTTGGCGATCTGGTCGAGAGCGCCGAAGACGGCAGCCTGACGTTTGCGAATTTTGTGGAGTTTGACAGTCTTTATGGGCATCGGCGCGATGTGTCGGGCTATGCCCGCGCGCTTGAGTGGTTTGATGCCGAGATNGGTAAGCTGCTGGGGCAANTGCGNGACGGGGATNTGCTGGTGCTGACCGCAGATCACGGGAACGACCCGACNTGGGTGGGCACCGACCACACCCGCGAACGGGCCCCGGTTCTGGTGGCAGGGCAGGGTGCTGGCAGCTTGGGGCAGATCGGCTTTCGCGATGTCGCTGGGCTGGTGGCGCGGCATCTTGGGGTTNCGGTGCCCGACTNAACTCTGTTCGGCGGCGTATCGGTCGGTTNTGGGGGCCAGCCCCCATCGCGGCNGGGCCGCGATCCCCCCGGAGTTTGACTGGCAAAATGAAGCTGGCGAAGATGCGATGGTTGCGGGGCACGGCTTTTCGGGGCATGAGTTCAGCCAAGTAATATGGAGAGCGCCCCGATGTCCGATATCGTTGAACACCTGACCGTCGTTAATCATCCGCTGGTGCAGCACAAGCTGACAATCATGCGGGATAAATCCACATCGACCGCGGCGTTCCGNCAGTTGCTGCGCGAGATCAGCCAGCTTNTGGCCTATGAGGTGACCCGCGGCCTGCCGATGACGACCANGCGGATCGACACGCCGATGCAGCCGATGGACGCACCTACGCTGGACGGCAAGAAGCTGGCGCTGATCTCTATCCTGCGGGCGGGCAACGGGTTGATGGATGGCGTGCTGGAGCTGATCCCGTCGGCACGGGTAGGCTTTGTTGGCCTGTATCGTGACGAGGAAACATTGCAGCCGGTGGAATACTATTTCAAGGTGCCCGAGGGTATGGACGACCGTCTGGTNATCGCCGTGGACCCGATGCTCGCCACCGGTAATTCATCCGTGGCNGCGATCGACATGCTGAAGAAAGCCGGTGCGACCAATATNCGCTTCCTGTGTCTGCTGGCGGCCCCCGAAGGCGTGGCCCGCATGAAAGAGGCGCATCCCGATGTGCCGATCGTCACCGCGGCGGTCGACGAGAAGCTGAACGAGCAAGGGTATATTATTCCCGGGCTTGGTGACGCCGGTGACCGGATGTTCGGGACCAAGTAAGGCGCAAAATGGGCGATCCGGTGATCAGGGTACTTTACTCTGAAACCGGGATCGCGCATGGTTTATGTACTACATTGTGTGGGGGCGCAGATGAAATTTACTAGTATTGTGGCAGTTGCGGCATTGATGACGACGTTTGGGGCAGGTATTTCCCAAGCGCAAAGCTTTCGCGATCAACCGGCGGAATTCCCGTCGGCCTCGTACAAGGGCAAGCAATATGTCGACAGCAAAGGCTGTGTGTTTATTCGGGCCGGTATCGACGGCAATGTGACCTGGGTGCCGCGCGTGTCGCGCAAGCGTCAGGGNGTCTGCGGNTTCAAGCCGACCAATGTGCAGACAGCGGCCAGCGCGCCTGCCGGTGGTGCTGANGCGCCGGTGCAGATCACCGTGAACANCGCGCCCGCCGCGGCCAAACAGCCCACGGTTGCGGCACGCCCTCTGCCACAGCGCAAGGCCAAGCCGGTTGTTGTACGCCAGAAAGCACCCAAGCCGGTGCGCCAGCCGGTNCCACGCTCGGTCGACGTGCCNGCCGCACCGCGCGCGCAAGCGCCGGTGGCGGTGGCGCAGGTGCCGACCACCTGTGCCGGACGCTCTGCCATCAGCCAGCAATACTCCGGGTCGCGGACCAAGGGGCTCGCCGTGCGNTGCGGCCCGCAAACCGCGCCGATCCTGCCCTCCACCGCGCAGGTCGGGGCCGTGGCATCTGCGCCGTCCTATGGGGCANCCNCAGGCAGCGTCGCGGCCACTGNGGCCCCCGCAGCGGCGCATGCGCATACGCGGATCGTGCCGAAACATGTCGCGATCAACCGCCAGAACACCTATGCCAACGTCTCGGTGCCCAAAGGATANCGCCCCGTGTGGGAAGACGACCGTCTGAACCCCAAGCGGGCCGAACAGAACCTTGAGGGGCGGTCCAAGATGTTGTTGATCTGGACCAACACCGTGCCGCGCCGTCTAGTGAACCAAAGCACAGGGCGGGACATGACCGCGCGTTTGCCGCTGGTCTACCCCTATACCTCGGTNGAGCAGCAGCGCCGCGAGTTGGGCGAGGTGAGCTTTGCCAAGCGCAACGGCCAGCTGGTTAAACGTATCGTCCGCAACAAGAACGCAGCGCCTGCCGCGCGCAAGCCGGTCTACTCCAGCCGTTCGACTCCCAAGCCAGTCGCCACAGCCCCAGCGGCCCCGCGTGCCGCAGGTAAGACCTATGTGCAGATCGGCGTCTATGGAGACAGCGCGAACGCGCAGCGCGCGGCACAACGTATCGCGCGGATGGGGATGGGCGCGCGCATCGGTAAGTCCACCCGCGGCGGCAAGACCTATCTGTCGGTGCAGGCAGGGCCCTTTGGCGCGTCCGCTGCACCGGCGGCTTTGGGTAAATTGCGCGGTGCCGGTTACGGGGATGCCTACATCCGCTGACGCATCCGCACGACAGTACAGACAAAAGGCCAGTCGGGGCGATCCGGCTGGCCTTTTGCGTTGAAGGTCGGAGTGTGTATCTCTGCCTTAGCCGCCGCAGATATTTTGCAGGCGCAGCCAGTCGGCATCGTTCAGCAGTGGGTCGGTTTCCTTGCCGTTCATCGGATCGGCTTCGATCAGGGGCAGCACCGTCTCTCCGGTGATGTCGCGGGCTTGCGCGTAAGGCGTGCTGTGCAGGCGCTGTTTTTCGAAACGGGCAAGCAGGGCGTCAACGGGCGGTTCCGGCGCGGGTTCGGCCATCAGATGTTCGGCGTAGCGGGTGAGGGCCGCATCCGACACATCGCCGGTGGTCAGCAGGCGGAAGTTTTCGCGGATGCCGATGGTGGCGAGCATATGTTCAAGCGGGTCTGTGACGGCGCGTTTCGCTTGCTCCGCCAGAATATAGCCGCCCGCGATATCGGGGGACTCGTAATCCTCGAAGAGGGTCTTGTTCAGCACGATCAGCCCGCCGGGCAGGTGCAGGCTGGGGCGGGTCATGGCGGGCAGCACCACCATCGGATCAGACGACAGCCGCGCGCCGAGCTTTGCCAGCGCCGTGCGCCCGCGGGCGTTGGTACAGGCGGGGCCGGACACCCGTTCGATCTTTTTCAGCAGCGCCGCCCCGATGGAGGCGCGTTTGACCTTGGGTACCACCCGCAGCGTGTGATCTTGCAGCGCGCCCGGCAGCCAGAACAGCGCCACCGCCGCCACCACCAGCGCCGAGGTCAGCACCCCGGCAAAGCGCAGCCGCCCCGGGCGGGGGCGACGGCGTTCGACCACGCGGCGCAGGGTTTCGATGGCGTCGATCATCTCTCCCTCGCTGTCGGGGATTTCCAGCGTTTCACTGGGGTCGCCATCGGGGTGGAAAATCGCAGGGCGGGTGCCAGGGTTTGACCGCGCCAAAGCCGCCAGTGACCAATGGGTCAGCGCCTGATCCTTGAGGTCGGAAATCACCAGTGTCGCATCGCCGATCGACACGATGACCTCGCGACGTTGGGCATCGGGGGCCGAACGCCATAGTCCGGTTGCTTCCAACCGGGCGTATTTGGAAAGGGCTGTCATATCCTGAAGTATAGTGCCTAACTGTTTTGGATAGTTTACCACCTGACACGGGTTGAGCAATGGGTGGACTTAAGACAGCATAGGAGAATTCGAAAGGAGCGTCCCATGCAGATCAAGCCCGCACATCCCGATGATGCCGCCAGACTTGTCGAGATATGGTATCGTGGTTGGCATCAGGCCCATGCCGATGTCGTGCCGCCCGCCTTGACCGCCCTGCGCAGTTTCGAAGAGTTCACGATGCGGATGCGTGTGCACCTTAAGCATACGCAGGTGGTCTGGGTCGAAGGGCAGATCGCGGGGTTCTTCATGGTGGACCATGACGAGATCTACCAGTTCTACGTCAGCGATGCCTTTCAGGGCAGCGGTCTGGCGCAGCAGATGATGGCGGCGACCGAAGCAGAACTGGGGCATGGGTTGAAATGGCTGGCCTGTTCGGTTGGCAACACCCGCGCCGCGCGGTTCTATGAGGCCTGCGGCTGGGTGCAGGCGGGCACGATCCCCTACGAGGTCGAAACCGGCGAGGGGCCGTTGCAGATCGACGTTTGGCGGTACGAAAAACGGCTCGGCCCGCAAGAGCAGGCAGAGGCGGTGATCGTCGCCGATCCGGTTGTCACGCAGCGCGCGATGTAGACCGCACTAAAGCCTGGCGGCCTGCGCGCGCAGTTCGAATTTCTGGATCTTCCCGGTCGAGGTCTTCGGCAGCTCTCGAAACACCACGCGTTTGGGTGCTTTGAACCCCGCAAGCGTGTCGCGCGCAAAGGCGATCATGGCGGCTTCATCTCCGCTCCGGCCCGGTTTCAGCTCGACAAAAGCACAGGGCACTTCGCCCCATTTCTCGTCTGGTTGCGCGACAACGGCGGCGAGGTTCACATCCGGATGGCCCATCAATACGCCTTCGACCTCGACGGACGAGATGTTCTCGCCGCCCGAGATGATGATGTCCTTGGCGCGGTCGGCGATCTGCATATGTCCGTTTGGATGCTGCACCGCCAGATCGCCCGAATGGAAATACCCGCCCGCAAAGGCCGCGCGCGTGGCGGCGGGGTTCTTGAAATACCCTTTCATCACCGAATTGCCGCGGATCATGATCTCTCCCTGTGTGGCAGCGTCCAGCGGGACTTGGGCCATTTTGCTATCCATGACGGTGATCTCTTCCATCATCGGCATGGCGACGCCCTGACGGGCCTTGATCGCGGCGCGCTCGGCCCCTTGGGCGCTGTCCCATGCGGGGTCCCACAGACATTCAGTGACATGGCCGTAGGTCTCGGTCAGCCCGTAGACCTGTGTGACGTTGAACCCCAAAGCTTCGATCTTGGACAGGGTGGCAGGGGCAGGGGGCGCACCGGCGGTAAAGACCTCCACCTGATGGTCAAAGGCGCGGCGTTCCGCTTCCGTCGCGTTCACCATCATGTTCAGCACGATGGGGGCACCGCCAAAATGGGTCACGCCTTCGTCGCCAATGGCGTCATAGATCGCGGCGGCAGTGATGTCGCGGCAGCAGACCAGTGTGCCCCCCAAGAGGGGCATCATCCAGGTGTGGTTCCAGCCGTTGCAGTGAAACAGCGGTACGATCTGCATGAACACGGGCCGCATCACCATACGCCAGCTGACCACCGTGCCCATGGTCATCAGATAGGCCCCGCGATGGTGATAGACCACGCCTTTGGGACGCCCCGTCGTGCCAGAGGTATAGTTGAGCGCAAGGCTTTCCCATTCGTCCTGCGGCATGATCCAGTTGAACGCAGGGTCGCCGGTGGCGATGAAATCATCATATCTGGTGTGGCGACCCGTTGCCGGAAACCCCGCCGCGGGATCAGGGACTTCGATCAGCAGCGGGGGCGGGCCGTCGAGGGTTGCACATGCCGCCTCTGCCAGATCGACGAACTGCGTATCGACCAGCAGCACCCGCGCTTCGCCGTGGTCGAGAATGTAGCCCACCGTATCCACATCCAGCCGCGTGTTGATGGTGTTAAGCACGGCACCGCAGGCGGGCACGCCGAAATGCGCCTCTGCCTGCGCGGGGATATTGGGCAGGATCGTCGCCACAACCTGACCCGGTTCAACCCCCGCCGCCGCCAAGGCCGAAGCAAGCTGCGAACAGCGCGCATGGTACTGCGCATAGCTCACCCGATGCGCGCCGTAGATCACCGCTGTCACATCGGCAAAGACATGGGCCGCGCGCTTCAGGTGCGACAGTGGCGTGAGCGGCACGTAATTCGCGGCGCATTTGTCCAACCCGTCTTCGTTCGTCATCCAGCCCATGGCGCACCCTGTCTTTTTTCGCTTTGTCCCGGTTACTATTGCGCAGCATCCCCCGTTTTGGGAAGGATGATAAAAGCAAGGCAAAGGCAGGATATGGGCACGAGCGTAAAGCGGCCAATCACAGATGCGGCGGGGCGGTCATGATCATCAGCCGCGGGCGCAACTATATCTTTGTGCATATCCCCAAGACCGGAGGCACGTCCCTTGCTCTCGCGCTGGAAGCACGGGCGATGAAGGACGATCTGATGCTGGGCGACACGCCCAAGGCGGTCAAGCGGCGCAAGCGTCTGGCAGGGGCAGCGTCGGCAGGGCGGCTTTGGAAACACGCGACCATCGCCGATATCGAAGGCGTGGTCACCCGCCAAGAGATTGCCCGGATGTTCGCCTTTGCGCTGGTGCGTAACCCGTGGGACCGGATGGTCAGCTATTACCATTGGCTGCGCGCGCAGGGGTTCGATCATCCCGCCGTGGGGCTTGCCAAGTCGCTGGCGTTTGACGCCTTCGTGCAGACGCCTACCGTGCAGGGCAGCCTTCTGGCCTCTCCCTACGGGTCATATCTGCGTGACGGCGCAGGCGAGGATCAAAGCAACCTGTTCATCCGGATCGAGCATTTCGCGCAGGACGCGCAGCCGCTGTTCGACCATCTGGGCTTTGATCTGACGTTGCCGCATGCGAATGCGTCGGACCGCGCGGCGGGCTATCGGGACCACTATACCCCCGAAACACGCGACCTGATCGCCACGACCTGCGCCGAGGATATCGCGCGTTTCGGCTACAGTTTCGACGGCTGAGAGCGCGGGCGGTACATCACCCAGCAAAGCAAAACGGCCAGCAAGATCTGCTGGCCGTTTCCGTTTTCTCTATCGGGCGTTTCCGGCTTAAGCGGCTTTGGCGTCCGGCCCGAAGCGACCATAGAAGGTCTGGTTCTTCTCGGCCATTTCACGCAGCAGGTCAGGGCATTTGAACCGCTCGCCGAACTGCGCTTCCAACTGGTCACAACGTTCCGCGGCATAGGGCGTGCCGATGATGTCGAGCCAGCTGAACGGGCCGCCGGACCAGGGCGCAAAGCCCCAGCCAAGGATCGCGCCCACATCGCCTTCGCGGATGTCTTCCAGCACGCCTTCTTCCAGTGCACGTACCGCTTCGAGCACCTGAACGAACATCAGACGGTCCTGCACATCGCGCAGGTCGGGCTGTTCTTCGGCCAGCGGGAACTTGTCGTGCATCCCCTTCCAATAGCCCTGACGCTTGCCCTTTTCGTCATAGTCAAAGAAGCCCGCGTTCGCCTTGCGGCCCAGACGACCCAGATCTTCCATCCAGAAGATCAGATCATCCGCTTGGCTGGCAGGATAGGCATTGCCCATGGCCGCCTTGGTCGCGCGGGCAATCTTGGCCCCCAGATCGATCGAGGTCTCATCGGTCAGCTGCACCGGCCCCACAGGGAAGCCCAAAAGCTGCGCCGCGTGATCGACCAGTTGCGGTGCCGCCCCTTCGGTGATCATCCGCGCGCCTTCGTTGGCATAGGGGATGATGCAGCGGTTGGCATAGAAGAACCGCGCGTCGTTGACCACGATCGGCGTCTTGCGGATCTGACGCACATAATCGAGCGATTTGGCTACCGCACGGTCGCCCGTTTCAGCACCCTTGATGATCTCGACCAGCGCCATTTTCTCGACGGGCGAGAAGAAGTGGATGCCGATGAATTGATCCGCGCGGCTGGAGGCTTTGGCCAGCTCGGTGATCGGCAGGGTCGAGGTGTTGGAGGCAAAGATGCAATCCTCGGGGATCACGGCTTCGACCTTCTTGGTCATCTCGGCCTTGACGGCAGGGTCTTCGAAGACGGCTTCGATGATCAGGTCACAGCCTTTCAGCGCGTCCAGATCGGTGGTCGCGGTGATCAGATCAAGGGCTGCGGCTTTCTTTTCCTCGGTGGATTTCTTGCGCGCGATTCCCTTGTCAAAGAAGCTGGCGGAATAGGCTTTGCCCTTGTCGGCGGCTTCTTGGGTCTGGTCGATCAACACGACCTCGATCCCGGCTTGGACGGAAACAAGCGTGATGCCCGCACCCATCATGCCAGCCCCCAGAACGCCCAGTTTCTTGACGCGCTGATCGGCAACGCCTTCGGGACGTACCGCGCCTTTTTCCAGCGCTTCCTTGTTCAGGAACAGCGACCGGATCATGGCAGAGGAGGACGGGTTCAGCAGGATGTTGGTGAACCAGCGCGCCTCGATCTTCAGCGCGGTATCGAAGGGCACAAGCGAGCCCTCGTAAACGGCGCTCAGCAGGGCCTTGGCTGCAGGGAAGGCACCTTGGGTCTTGCCGTTGACCATCGCATTGGCCCCGACAAACGTCATGAAGCCCGCAGGGTGATAGGGGGCACCACCGGGCATCTTGTAGCCCTTGGCGTCCCAGGGTTTCAGAATGTCCGCATCCTTGGCATTCAGCACCCATTCTTTCGCGGCGGCTACCGGATCAGCGACAACTTCGTCGATCAAACCGGCAGATTTCGCAGCAGCAGGGGCAACCATCTTGCCTTCCAGCAAGAAGGGCGATGCGGCCATCGCGCCGAGTTTGCGCGCCAGACGGGTGGTGCCGCCCGCGCCGGGGAAGATACCGACCATGATCTCGGGCAGGCCGATACGCGCCTTGGGGTTGTCTGCGACAAAGATGCGGTGCGTGGCCAGCGGCAGTTCAAGCCCGATGCCCGCGGCGGTGCCGGGTAGGGCAGAGGCAATCGGCTTGCCGCCCTTGTTGGTCTTGGCGTCCATGCCCGCGCGTTCGATCTTGCGCAGCAGGGCGTGCATTTTCATCGTGCCGTCAAACAGCCCTTGCGCCGGATCATCGCCTGCGTCTTCGCGCATCTTGGCAAGCAGGTTCAGGTCCATACCACCGGCAAAAGACCCGTCCTTGCCGGAGGTGATCACGGCCCCCTTGATGGCGTCGTCGGACAGGACCGTGTCGATGACGCTGTCCAGCTCGGACAGGCCCTCGATCGACATGACGTTCATGGATTTTCCGGGCACGTCCCAGGTGATGATGGCGACGCCGTCGGCGTCTGTCTTCATGGTGAAATCGGTCATTTAAATCTCTCCCTGATTTGGAGTGTGTTACGAGCGCTGAGGCGTATAGTCAGCGAATTTTTCAAGCAGTGAGCGGATCAAGGCGATGGTGGCTTCGGGGCCTTTGTCGCAGTCTTCCTCGCTTAGCAGTATCCGTTTGAAGTCCTTGAACCGCTCGCGGTCATAGCTGTCGCTTGGATCGTTGCGATGCTTGAAGAACAGCGGCGGCGTGGCCTGATACAGGCGCACATATTGCCCCCCGCGGTCCTCTGCGAGCTTAAGGTCCCTCAGCCCACGCCGCGCTGCCAGAACGGCCACGGCGTGGAAAGGATGCGGCTGGTCGCCCATCAAACGCGCTCGATGATGGTGGCGGCACCCATGCCGGAGGCGATGCAAAGCGTGGCCATCCCGACTTCCTTGTCCGAACGCTCAAGCTCGTCCAGCAGCGTGCCGATGATCATCGCGCCGGTGGCCCCCAAGGGGTGACCCATGGCGATCGACCCGCCGTTCACGTTGACCTTGCTTTCATCGACGTCGAACGCCTGCATGAAGCGCATGACCACAGCGGCAAAGGCCTCGTTGACCTCGAACAGATCGATGTCGTTGATGTTCATGCCATTGTCGGCAAGGATCTTTTCGGTCACGGGAACTGGGCCGGTCAGCATGATGGTCGGGTCGGTCCCGATCTTGGCGGTCGCACGAATACGCGCGCGTGGCTTGAGACCGTGTTTCTCGCCGAACTCCTTGTTCCCGATCAGCACAGCCGCCGCACCGTCCACGATGCCCGAGGAGTTCCCCGCGTGGTGGATGTGGTTGATCTTCTCGAGGTGCGGATATTTCATCAGCGCGACCTTATCAAAGCCGGGCATGACCTCGCCCATCTGCTGGAACGCAGGGTTCAGAGACCCGAGCGACTGCATGTCGGTCTGGGGGCGCATGTATTCGTCATGGCTGAGGATCGACAGACCGTTCTGGTCCTTGATCTCGATCACGGATCTATCAAAGCGCCCTTCGTCCCAGGCTTTCTTGGCACGCTGCTGCGACTGCATCGCCAGCTTGTCGGCCTCGTCACGGGTAAAGCCGTATTCGGTCGCGATGATGTCAGCCGAGATGCCCTGCGGCACGAAATACCGCTCCATCGCGAGCGAGGGATCAACGGCAATCGCCGCGCCGTCGCTGCCCATGGCCACGCGGCCCATCATTTCAACGCCACCGGCGATATAGCCCATGCCTGCGCCACCGCGCACCTGGTTGGCGGCAAGGTTCACAGCTTCCATGCCAGAGGCACAGAAACGGTTGATGGCAAGGCCGGGGATGCGTTCATCCAGATCGGACGCCAGCACGGCAGAGCGCGCCAGACAGCCGCCTTGCTCCATCACCTGGGTCACGTTGCCCCAGATCACGTCCTCGACGGCATGGCCTTCAAGATTGTTGCGCTCTTTTACAGCGTTGAGCGTCAGCGCGGACAGGCGCAACGAAGTCAGCTCGTGCAGGGCGCCGTCTTTGCGGCCCTTGCCACGCGGGGTGCGCAGGGCGTCGTAGATATATGCTTCGGTCATGTGGTGTCTCCCTTTGGGTCAGGCGCGGTCAGCAGGGCTGCCGGGCATCAGGTCGTAGGGGGCTTTCCAGCCCGGTGTGTCGCTCAGACGCGTGAGCCACGCGTCGATATGGGGCCAGTCCTTGCGGACAAAGCCGAAAGGCTCGGGGTAATACAGATAGCCGCAGCAGCTCAGATCGGCGTTGGTGATCCCGTCGCCGACAATCCAGTCGCGGCCGTTCAGATGGTCGTTCAGCACGGCATAGGCCGCAGACAAACGCCCCTGCATAAAGCCGATGACTTCTTTGGGTTGCTTGTCTTCAGGCAGGAAGTTCATCAAAAAACGCGTCATACCGGCGTTCGAGCTGAGCTTGTGGTTGTCCCACAGCACCCACCGCAGGATCTCGCGGCGCTCTTCGGGATTGCCCCCGCCGAATTTGCCGGATTGTTCCGAGACATAATCCTGGATCACGCCGGATTGGGTCAGACGGATGTCACCATCAATCATCACCGGCGCTTCGCCCATGTTATTGATCGTCGTGCGGTAATCCTGCGTGCGGGTTTCGCCGCCGAAGAAATCAACTTTCACTGGCTCCCAGTCGAGCCCCGACAGCTGCAGCGCAAGCGCCGCCTTATAGGCGTTTCCGCTTTCGCCGAAGCAATGCAGTTTGATGGTCATCTGAACCCTCCCTCAAGTCCTGTGTATCGATCGTCGTCCCGTGGGGGTTTCACACCCCCACACCCCCGTGGAGTTTATCCGGCAAAATGAAGATGCGCGGGTTTGCGTTAATCAGTTACTAATCATCCTGTCGTATTCAACCCCCGCGCGGCAGGCTGGAGAGCTGAGCCGCGTGCAAAGTGAAGCCCTGCTTTGGTCGTGCGGGTCGCAGGATCAGGGCAGGGTGTTCGCGCTTCATTTTGCCCTTAAACTCTCCCCGAAGGGTCGGGTTCGGCAGGGCGTTCGGGGTGTGGTGGTGTGCTACCTCTTTCGTCCGTCCAGTTCCGCGTTGAACAGCCGCAGTCGCGCGGTCAGGTTCTCTTCGTCGATCACGCTGTTGAAGTTCTCGAAGAGAAACGACAGCGCTTCGCCTTCATCCAATCCGGCCTCTGCCGCGAATTTCTTCAGGCGGCGGTAGCCGTCTTCGGTCATGGCGACAGGGAAGCGGCGGGTCAGGCGGAAACGTTTGGGCATCGGGCGTCCTTTCAGTCATCATCGGGGTGGGGGATGTCCCCACCCCGGTGCAACCTAGAAGTTTGCCGCGTCCAGCGCCATCACAGTATCCGCGCCGGTTTCGATCCGCTTGAGGTGCAGCGAAGTCGCGGGCAGCTGGCGGGCCATGTAAAAACGGCCGGTTTCCAGCTTGGTCTCGTAGAAGGACGCGTCGCCGGTGCCATTTTTCAGCGCTTTCTTCGCGGCCAGACCCATTTTTGCCCACATCAGGCCCAGACAGACATGCCCGAACATATGCATGAAGTCATTCGACCCCGAGAGCGCGTTGTTGGGGTTCTTCATGCCGTTCTGCATGAAGTACATGCCCGCCGACTGCAGGTCTTTGCTGGCAGCCTTCAGAGGCTCCATAAAGCTGGCGTCGAACTCGGCGTCCTGGCCTGCGTTTTCCTTGATGAAGNNNTTGACCANATCAAAGAANGCCATNACNTGTTTGCCNCCGTCCTGCGCCAGNTTGCGGCCCACGAGGTCNAGCGCCTGAACGCCATTNGCNCCTTCGTAGATCNNGGCGATNCGGGCGTCGCGGGTGAACTGGGACATGCCCCATTCCTCGATATAGCCGTGGCCGCCATAGACCTGCTGNGCCTTGACCGTCATGTCATAGCCGATGTCGGTCAGGAAGCCTTTGATGACGGGGGTCATCAGCGAGACAAGCCCGTCGGCATCCTTGTCNTCCGCGCGGTGTGCCGCGTCGATCAGGCTGGCCCCCCAGAGGATGAACGCCCGCGCCCCTTCGACAAAGGATTTCTGCTCCATCAGGCTGCGACGGATATCGGGGTGCACGATCAACGGATCGGCAGGCTTGTCGGGGTGCTCTGTNCCNGTGACGGCACGGCCTTGCAGGCGGTCCTTNGCGTAGGCCAGCGCGTTCTGATAGGCCACATCGGCCTGCGCCAGACCCTGCATGCCGACGCCCACGCGGGCTTCGTTCATCATGGTGAACATCGCGCGCATGCCTTTGTGTTCGTCNCCCAGCAGGTAGCCGACCGCGCCATCATAGTTCATCACACAGGTAGAGTTGCCGTGGATGCCCATTTTCTCTTCGATGGAGCCGACGGACACCGCGTTGCGTTCNCCAAGCGAGCCGTCTTCCTTGACCATGAACTTGGGCACGATGAACAGCGATACGCCCTTGATGCCTTCGGGGCCGCCTTCGATCTTGGCCAGCACCAGATGGATGATGTTATCGGCCATGTCGTGTTCACCGGACGAGATAAAGATCTTCTGGCCGGTGATCTTATAGCTGCCGTCTTCCTGNGGCGCTGCNTTGGTNCGCATCAGGCCCAGATCGGTGCCGCAGTGGGGCTCTGTCAGGTTCATGGTGCCGGTCCATTCGCAGGACACCATGTTGGGCAGATATGTATCCTTTTGGGCGTCAGAGCCGTGNGCGAGGATCGCCGAGGCCGCACCGTGGGTCAGGCCCTGATACATGGTGAACGCCTGGTTGGACGCCGAGAACATCTCGCCCACGGCGGTGCCGAGGATATAGGGCATGTTCTGGCCGCCGTATTGCTCTGGCATGTCCAGACCGGTCCAGCCGCCNTCCTTGACCTTCGCAAAGGCGTCCTTGAACCCTTTGGGGGTGTAGACGACGCCGTTCTCCAGACGGCAGCCTTCCTGATCACCNACCGCGTTCAGCGGNGCGAGGACTTCGGAGGTCAGNTTGCCTGCTTCTTCCAGAATGGCAGAGGTGAAATCCGCCTCAAGCTCGTCGTANCCGGGGGTGGACGACGCGGTGACGTTCAGCACGTCGTGCAGGACGAATTGCATATCCTTGATCGGGGCGGTGTAGCTCGGCATGTGGTGTTCTCCCTTGGCCATCTGGCCGTCGTTTGGTCAGTATATCTGGGTCGGTGTATCAGGTGTTCGGGTGCGCCGGACTGCGGGCCTATTCTGCCGCGTTGCGGGCGCTGTTGATGGAGGCGATCATTTTCTCCCCCCATTTCAACTGGTTTTGCAGGTCGTCGATGGCGTTGTTCAGATCCTCGCGCTGTGCTTCGAGGTCGGCCAGACGTTCGCGCGCGATGTCATAGGTGCGCGCCAATTGGGTCTGTTGCTGGTCGCCCATGTGGTACAGGTCCAGCAACTGGCGGATTTCTTCGAGGCTGAAGCCAAAGCGCTTGCCACGCAGGATCAGTTTCAGCCGCGCACGGTCCCGTTTGGTAAACAGGCGCTTTTGTCCCTGACGTTCGGGGAAAAGCAGTTCTTTCGCTTCGTAGAACCGCANGGTGCGCGGGGTCACATCGAAGGCGGTGCACATCTCGCGGATGGTCATCGTAGTGTTGGACATATCAGTTACTCGCTATTCTATCACTGCTGTAGAACGGTCAACTTCACCTAAACTGGGAGCGGTATAACCCAGAAACAAGCTTACGTAAGTTGGACGCTACGTCAAACATTTGCTTTACGTTGAGTAAATCTGCGTAACCCCACGGGGATTTTCCCGAGACGGTCATTGATAGGTATCTCGCGCCGACTAAGTGATGTGGGGNAGCAAGTTNTATCGGCCGGGGGGGTGATATGNCCNAGGATATGGATCCGCGATTATTCACAGAGTGTCTGCGCGAGGTCAGCAGCGTTTCGGCGCTATGGCTGCTGGTGCAACGCTTTGCCAAAGCGCAGGATTTTCGCACGGTCACCTATCACAGTATCGATGTGCAATCGCTTGGGGACACCAGCTTTGGCGCTGTCGCGATCGGTATCCCGGCAGAGTTTCACCGGATGTATACCGAAGAGCACCTGTATCTGGACGATCCGTTNCCCCCCTTTGCGGCCTCACAGATCACCCCGTTNTTCTGGCGTGACCTGCCGCAGCTAACCACCTTGACCGAAAAGCAGAAAGCCTATCTGAACANAGCGAGAGAATTCGGCTTTGCCGATGGNCTGGTCTGTCAGGTCTTTGGGCCACAGGCGCGCAATGCGTTGGTCAGTATCGGCTTCCACCACGACAGGCCGCGCCCGACCGATGCAGAGGTTCTGGACCTGCACGTCGCCAGCCAGTTTGCCCATATGCGGTTCTGCGCGCTTGTGGCAGGNCCTGCTGCNCCCAATCGGCGCTTGTCCCCGCGCGAGCTGGAATTGCTGCGTTGGATCGCGCGNGGCAAGAGCAACACCTCGATCGCGCAGATCATGGGGGTGTCGCGNCACACGGTCGATACGATCATGCGGCGTCTGTTTGGCAAACTGGATGTGACCGACCGGACTCGCGCGGCGGTGCGGGGGCTGGCCTTTGGGCTGATCGATCCGTCGCTGGATAACCTGTCGTAATACAAGGGGGCGCAACCGGATGTCGCGCACTTACGGGACGTGCGCATCACCTGTCGGACGCATAGTCGTGGCGAATTCTCAACCGTAAGTGGACAGGCCGTGGCGCAGAACAAACCCCCGAAACCCTCAACGACACCGAATATCTATGATCTTGCGCAGGGGCCCGTGATTTCCGCGTCTTCCGCATCGCGGGGGCTCAAGGATGCGGCCAAGCTCGTTGAAGACGTGGCGTATGAATTTGCTGCCTGTCTCGACGCTGATTCACTGTCAGAACTGATTGTGACAGCCGCAGATCTTACCCGTCTTTCCGATGTGATGGGTCGGATGGCCGCGCGGCAGGCGTAAGCCGGCCCGCATCGCATCGGTTTCTCATACCATAGCTTGATGCTGCCAACGACGGCGTCATCCAGCCAGCGGCTGTCAGATGTGGTAGCGCCCCGTAAACCCAAAGCGCTACGCAAATATCAGTCGCGCTTGGCCAATGCGGCCTCTGTATCGTCGCGAGATTTCTGCAGCTCTGCGATGGCTTCGTCCAACTGCTTGCGCTGTTCTGCCAGCTCTCCCAACTGGCGGTCCGCGCTAATGACCCAAGCGCGCATTTGCGCTTCGGTGCCTTCGTTTTCATAGATCAGCAGCCACTGGCGGATGCCTTCCAGCGAATACCCGAACTTNCGNCCCCGCATGATCAGCTTCATGCGGGCGATTTCCCGCGCGCCATAGCTGCGGGACCGGCCTTCGCGCTCGGGGTGGAGCAATTCTATGTACTCGTAATAGCGCAGCGTGCGCGGCGTGACGTCAAACTCCGCACACATTTCTTTAAAGTTCAGGCGTTTGTCTGTCATCTTGGTCTCCTCAAGTTCGGAAACTATGCGGTTCACTTTCCAAGCGCAACACTGGGGTTGCTCTTGCTTGGTCGCTCGGTTGATATGGGGAGAATAACGCCAAGGAAGTAAAAAATGTCAGACAAACTTCGCATCGCCAAGCAGTTCATCGCGGCGCTGCCTTACAGCGGTGCCCTGGGGATGGAACTGCAAGAGCTGGANGGCGGCGTCGCCGTGATCGACATGCCNTATGATGAACGGCTGATCGGCGANCCGCGCACNGGTGTCTTGCATGGCGGGGCCGTGTCGGCGTTGATGGATACCTGCTGCGGGGCCGCGGTGATGAGCCACCCCAGCAATCCCGGNGGGACGGCGACGATTGATTTGCGCATCGAATATCTGCGCGCGGCTGTGCCCGGTCAACGGATCACGGCGCGGGCGGAATGTTATCACGTGACGCGGAATGTCGCCTTTGTGCGCGCCACGGCACAGGACGAAGAAGACGGCAGCCCGGTCGCCACCGCCACCGGCAGTTTCACGGTGGAGGGCAAACGATGAGCACACGGAGCAAACCNGAGGCGGTACAGGTCGTNAAAAAGCGTCGCGATGCGGCACTGCGCGCGCTGGTGGACGGCGTGCCCTACATCAGCTTTCTGGGGATCGAGTTCGACCGCCGTGGCGACGAGCTGACCGGCGTTCTGCCGTTTTCCGACAAGCTGATCGGCAATCCGCTGNTGCAGGCGCTGCACGGTGGGGCCACGGCCTCGTTCCTTGAGGTCACGTCGATCATCACGCTNAGCTGGGAATACCTGTGGGAGGATCTTGAATCCGGTGCGCTNGCCGTCGACAAGATGGATGCNACGCATNTGCCACGNCTGCCCAAGACCATCGACTTTACCGTCGATTANCTGCGCTCGGGCNTGCCGCGCGATGCCTATGCGCGCGCGCGGATCAACCGGTCGGGGCGGCGCTATGCCTCGGTGCATGTCGAGGCGTGGCAGGACAACCGCAGCAAGCTTTTCGCGCAGGCAACGGGCCATTTCCTGATGCCCCAACGCCGTGACTGACGCGATTCCCAAGGGCGAAGTCAGCGCCGTCGCCCAAGGCAAACTATCCGCGAAAGACGTGGTGACCCACCGCCGCGTGCTGAACATCGCCATCCCGATTGTTATCTCCAACGCCACNGTGCCCATCTTGGGCGCGGTGGATACCGGCGTNGTCGGGCAGATCGGGCTGGCGGCCCCTATCGGAGCCGTGGGCATCGGCGCGATCATCCTGTCATCGCTCTACTGGGTNTTCGGNTTTCTGCGGATGGGCACCGTCGGGCTGACCGCGCAGGCGGCAGGCAACAACGACGCGGCAGAGGTCGCGGCNCTGCTGACACGCGGGCTGCTGATCGGCGGGCTGGCGGGCCTTGCGCTGGTGATGCTGCAGATACCGCTGTTCTGGGCGGCGTTTCAGGTCTCTCCTGCCAGCGTCGAGGTCGAAAACCTCGCCCGGTCCTATATGGGGATCCGCGTCTGGTCCGCCCCGGCGGCGATTGCGATATACGCGATCACCGGCTGGCTGATCGCGCAGGAACGCACCCGTGCCGTGCTGGTGGTNCAACTGTGGATGAACGGGCTGAATATCGCGCTGGACCTGTGGTTCGTGCTGGGGCTCGGCTGGGGTATCCAGGGCGTCGCCATCGCGACCTTTCTGGCGGAATGGTCGGGTGCGGCGCTTGGGCTGTGGTTCTGCCGTGCGGCTTTCGGAGTGCCCGCATGGCGGGACTGGGCGCAGGTGTTCGACGGGCCGCGCTGGATCAACATGATGAAGGTCAACGGCGACATCCTTGTGCGGTCGCTTTTGTTGCAGGCGGTGTTCGTCTCGTTCCTGTTTCTGGGATCGGGGTTGGGGGATGTAAAGCTCGCCGCCAACCAGGTGCTGCTGCAATTTCTGATGATCACGGCCTTTGCGCTTGACGGTTTCGCCTTTGCGGCCGAGGCGCTGGTCGGGCGGGCTATGGGCGGCAAGCAGCGTGATGTCCTGCGGCGCGGCGCGGTGCTGACCAGCGGTTGGGGTCTGCTGGCCTGTGCCTTGATGACCCTGGGCTTCGCGTGGGGCGGGGGTATGATCATCGACCTCATGACCACGGCCCCGCTTGTGCGCGAAGAGGCGCGGGTGTTCTTGCCCTATATGGTCGCGGCCCCGCTGCTGGGGTGGGCGTCATGGATGCTGGACGGGATCTTTATCGGGGCCACGCGGTCGCGGGACATGCGCAACATGATGGCAGTGTCGTTTGTGATCTACTGTGCAAGTGCTGCGCTGCTGGTGCCGTGGCTGGGCAACCACGGGCTGTGGATTTCGCTGCTGGTGTCCTTTGTCGCGCGTGGGGTCACGCTGGCGCTGCGCTACCCCGCGTTGGAGCGTGCGGCGGGATAGGCCCCGCCCGCGCAGGGTCGGGGCGAAGTCACGCGGATAGCGCCCCGATCTCCGTCTGTGCGTCCTGTCAAAGCCAAGCGCTGCGGTTGCTGCCCACGGCATCGGCCACGGTATCGAACCCGTCCTGCTTCAGCAGTTTGTCGAGCCCCTTGGCGATATCCGCCGCCAGTGACAGCCCGCCATAGACGAGCGCCGTATAAAGCTGCACCGCCGAAGCGCCTGCGCAAATCTTGGCATAGGCATCCTCGGCCGAGCTGATGCCCCCGACGCCCACCAGCGGAATATCGGTAAGCGTCGACAGGCGCGCCAGCACGCGGGTGGACTTTTCGAACAGGGGCGCGCCCGACAGCCCGCCCATCTGGTCACGCTGCGCGTTCTTCAGGCCGGTGCGGTCCAGCGTTGTATTCGTGGCAATGATCGCGGCAACATCTGCGTCATTGGCGACCTCTGCCACATCGGCGATTTCCGCCTCGGTGAGATCGGGGGCGATTTTCAGGAACACGGGCGTATCTCCGCGCACCTCCATCACGCCGGCCAGAAGTGCTGCGAGGGCGGCCTTGCCCTGCAGGTCACGCAGCTTTTCGGTATTGGGCGAGGATACATTGACCGTCGCGAAATCCACGTGATCGCGGGCAAGCTCCATCACGCGGGCGAAATCGGCGGCGCGGTCGGTGCTGGTCTTGTTGGCCCCAAGGTTGAGCCCCACGGGCACGCCCGCGCCGCGGCGCGCCAGTCGCGTGCAGATCGCCTGCATGCCTTCGTTGTTGAAGCCAAAGCGGTTGATCGCCGCGCGGTCCTCGGTCAGGCGGAACAGTCGGGGTTTGTCATTGCCGGGTTGGGGCAGGGGCGTGGCGGCCCCGACCTCGATAAAGCCGAAACCCGCGTTGGACAGCGGCGCGACGGCGGTGGCGTTCTTGTCAAACCCCGCGGCAAGGCCGACAGGGTTGGGCAGGCTCATCCCGGCAAGCGAGGTTTTCAGCCGTTTCGATGTGACCGGACCGGGCGCGGGCGCAAGGCCAAGCCGCAGTGCGGTGATTGCCAGACCATGGGCCGTTTCGGGGTCAACCTGATGCAGGGCGCGCAGCCCCAGCTGCTCGGCCATGCGCTTCATGCAAATTCATCCGTCAGGGGCAGCGGTGCGCTGCGGATCAGGCGCGATGTCACAACCGCGGCCTGACGGTGCACCACCGCCTGTTTGTACCGCGGGTCCGAGATCATCTGCAAAAAGGCGTGGGCGTTGGGGTATTGCGCGATGAACATCACATCCCAATCCTCGTCCGAGGGGCCGATCAGCGTTGCCTCGAACTGGCCGCGCCACAGGATCGATCCGCCGACATCCGCCAGCACCGGACCGCTTTCGGCACCGTAGTTCTTATAGGCTTGCGCCCCTGTCAGCGCCTTGGCGGCCAGCGCGTGATCGTCGGGGTAAGCGGCCTTGTCGCGCAGTTTGACAAGGTTCACCATATTCAGCGGCGTGTCGCGGTCCAGCCCCTTGAAGGCGTCGAACTGTGCGCGATCCGGGTCGATATATCCTGTCATCATTAAGCTTCCTTAAAGCCAGCGGGAAATTCATGCGCCCCGTTCAGCAAGGGCAGGGGCTGGGCCCAAACCACATCCTCTAGCATGAGCATGCGGTACAGATGCGGGAACTCGGCGCCGCCGCGCGACACCTCCCATTTCAGCGCATCGCCAAGACGGTCGGTCTCTACGGCCAGAAGAAACAGGTCTGCCTCACCGGCAAAGTGTTTCGCGGCCGTTTCAGCCGCTTGTTCAGAGGTCGAGAAATGCACATAGCCATCGGCGACATCAACCGGCGCGCCCGTGGTAGAGCCGTCGCGGCGCAGGGCCTGCCATTCATCGGAGCGGAAAATTTTGTAAATCAACATAGCCGCTGTGATGCCTTGGTCGGTGCAAACGGTCAAGGGCTGTGCGCTTTGCCGCAGCGCAGGGCGGTGACCTTGGGGAAGGGCGGGTTTGCGCTCAGATGGTCTTTGACAAGGGGGCAAACTGGGGGTCACCATAGGTGCATAATTCAACCCAAAGGGGGGACCCATCATGAAACGATTCCTGACAGCCACGGCAGCGCTTGCGCTGACCTCGGGCATGGCAGCGGCGGATTATAGTCTGACCATTCTGCACACCAATGATTTCCACGCGCGGTTTGAACCGATCAGCAAATACGATGGCCCTTGTTCCGCCGAGGACAATACCGCCGGTGAATGTTTCGGGGGTACCGCACGGCTGGTCAACGCGATCAAGGACGCCAAGGCCCGCACCAACAACCATGTGCTGGTCGACGGCGGGGACCAGTTTCAGGGCTCGCTGTTCTACACCCACTACAAGGGCAAGATGGCAGCCGAGATGATGAACATGCTGGGCTATGACGGCATGACTGTGGGCAACCACGAATTCGACGATGGCCCTGAAGTGCTTGCCGGTTTCATGGAGGCGATCGACTTTCCCATCCTGATGTCGAATGCCGATGTCTCTGCCGAACCGCTTCTGGCGGACAAGCTGGCGAAATCTGCCGTGATCGAGCGTGGCGGTGAAAAGATCGGCCTGATCGGGCTGACCACCGAGGACACCCACGAACTATCGAGCCCCGGAGACAACGTNGTCTTNACCGATTCCGTNGCTGCCGTNCAGGGCGAGGTCGATCTGCTGACCGCGCAGGGTATCAACAAGATCATCGTGCTCAGCCACTCNGGCTATGGGGTCGANCAGATGGTCGCCGAGAATACCACAGGTGTTGATGTGATCGTCGGCGGGCACACCAATACGCTGCTGTCTAATACCGATGAAAAAGCCGAAGGGGCCTATCCGACGATGGTCAAGGATACGGCGATCGTGCAGGCCTATGCCTACGGTAAATATCTGGGCGAGCTGAACGTGACCTTCGATGACGANGGTAAGATCAAGGAAGCCTCGGGNGATCCGATCCTGATCGACGCAGGCGTCGCAGAGGATGAGACCACNGTCGCCCGTATCGGCGANCTGGCNCAACCGTTGGANGAACTGCGCAGCAAGGTCGTCGCCGAAACCACCGAGCCGATCGAGGGCGACCGGTCGGTCTGCCGCGTGCAGGAATGTCAGATGGGCAATCTCGTCGCCGATGCGATGCTGGCCCGTGTGGCGGATCAGGGGATCGAGGTCGCGATCCAGAACAGCGGCGGCCTGCGCTCTTCCATCGACGCCGGAGAGGTGACCATGGGCGAAGTGCTGGCGGTGCTGCCGTTCCAGAACACCCTGTCGACCTTTCAGGTCACCGGTGCGGCANTGGTAGAGGCGCTGGAAAATGGCGTGAGCCAGATCGAAGAGGTCGCAGGTCGTTTCCCGCAAGTGGCGGGCATGACCTTCACCGTGGACACCAGCGCCGAGCCGGGCAGCCGCATCAGCGATGTCACCGTATCCGGCATGCCGCTTGATCCCGAAAAAACCTATGGCGTCGTGTCCAACAACTATGTGCGCAATGGCGGCGACGGCTATGCGCCGTTTACCTCTGCGCAGAACGCCTATGANTACGGTCCCGATCTGGCGGATGTGACGGCTGAATTCATCGCCGCCAACGGGGCCTATACGCCCTATACCGATGGCCGCATCACGGTGAAGTAAGCCACATCGCCATATCAATGCGAAACGGCGCGCCGCTGGAAACAGGGGCGCGCCGTTTTTATTTCAAGCACCTGCGACAATCGCAGGGATGGACCCGATCACTCGCTCAGCGGTGCGGGGTCAAAGCTGATCTCGCCGGAGTAGCTTTTGGGGTTTTCCCCAAGCGATGTGCCGATAAAGGTCACTTGGCTGTTTGCCTCTACCGTTTGGCTAAAGCTGCTGCCGGTTTCCAGCGTGCCGGATGACCACGACCCGTCACCCGCGCTGACGTTGCGCGCGGCGCTGGCGTTGTTGACAAANCGGAGCTCGTCCCCGGCATCGACATAGATCACGGCAGGAAAGAAGGCGTCGTCAAAGATCACGACGTCGTGGGTTTGCGCGGTCGCTGCGGTGGCAGCCGCAAGTGTGACCGCTGTCGCGCCNGCAGAAACGAGTTTGGTAAGTGAAATTGGCATATCCATGCTCCCTTTCAAAAGGGGCCCCCCCCTTAAAACTGATGAAGGGTGTGCTAATNCAGGATTGCGGCGGAAATAGGGCGNATATGCNTCAGAACCTTGGCCTATGCTAAAGAACCTGACCCGTCTGCCCGTCGAGCCACGTCTTGAACGACTGCAAGGCCGCGGTTTCGGCACGGTCCTCGGGCCAGACGAGGTAGTAATTCCCGATGCTCTGTGTCGTCTGCGTTGATGCCAGCACAAGCTGCCCGTCGCGCAGATAGGGCTCGGCGGAAAAGGTAGGAAGCAGCGCCACGCCNAANCCGTGCACCGCCGCCTGCGCCATGGTNGANAACTGGTCGAACATCATGCCGGCNGGGGGTTCTTGCGTGACACCAAGCGCGCTCAGCCACCGCGACCAGCCGCGCGGGCGGGTATCCAGATGCAGCAGCGCATANCGCAGGATCTGGCTGGGATCCTCCAGCGGTTCGGTNAGCAGNTCGGGCGCGCAGACGGGGACCACCGTCTCGGGCATNAGCGGCAAATAGCGCACACCGGGCCAGTCTTCCTTGCCAAAATGTATTGCAGCGTCAAAGGGGCTGTTCTGGAAGGAAAATGGATGCAGCCGCGTGCTGAGGTTCACCGTCACCTCCGGGTGGGACTGGGCAAAGTCGCGCAGCCGCGGGGCCAGCCAATGCATGCCGAACCCCGGCAGAATGGCAAGGTTCAGCGCCCCNGCAATCGGGTTCGTGCGCGCGGTGATGGATGCCTGAGCCAGCCTGTTCAACACGTCACGCACCTGAATAACATAGCTTTTTCCCGCCTCTGTCAGCACCAGCTGACGCCCCTGGCGATCCAGCAGCGNCACATTCAACTGCGCCTCTAGCGTCTTGAGCTGCCGGCTGATCGCGCTTTGCGTCAGGGACAGTTCCTGCGCCGCCAATGTGGCGCTGCCCAAGCGTGCCACTGCCTCGAATGCGAGCAGGGCGTTGACCGACGGAAGGAAGCGACGCGGGGCGATCATATGACTTTGACTCATAGGTTCAGGAGTATCCAGCGATAGTCATTGCCGCCGGGCTTTGCAATACTGCGCCCAAATCCGAACCCCGAGGAGGACATACCATGAGCACCGAATTGCCCGTATTGAAAGCCAAAGACGCCCCCGACATGGGCAGCTTTGATTGGGCGGATGCGTTTCGCCTGAACGAACAGCTGACCGAAGACGAGCGTATGATCCAGCAAAGTGCCCGCGCGTATGCGCAGGAAAAGCTGCAGCCCCGCGTGATCGACGCNTTTGCCAACGAAACCACCGACCCCGCGATCTTCCGCGAGATGGGCGACATGGGCCTTCTGGGNGTCACNGTGCCCGANCANTANGGCGGNNTGGGNGGNANNTATGTNTCNTACGGTCTNGTNGCNCGNGAAGTNGAACGTGTGGACAGCGGCTATCGNTCGATGATGTCCGTGCAATCCAGCCTCGTCATGTANCCGATCTANGCCTATGGCTCGGAAGAGCAGCGCATGAAGTATCTGCCCAAACTGTCCAGCGGCGAATTCATCGGCTGCTTTGGNCTGACAGAACCTGATGCGGGCTCNGANCCTGCGGGCATGAAAACCCGTGCGGTGAAAACCGCCAANGGCTACAAGCTGACCGGCTCNAAAATGTGGATNTCGAACGCGCCGATCGCGGATGTCTTCGTGGTCTGGGCCAAGTCNGAAGAGCACGGCGGCAAGATCCGCGGCTTCATCCTTGAAAAAGGCATGAAGGGACTGTCCGCGCCCAAAATCGGCAACAAACTGTCGCTGCGTGCCTCGATCACAGGCGAGATCGTGATGGACAACGTCGAAGTCGGCGAAGATGCCCTGCTGCCCCATGTCGAAGGTCTGAAAGGCCCGTTCGGCTGTCTTAACCGCGCCCGCTATGGCATCAGCTGGGGNGCANTGGGGGCCGCTGAATTNTGCTGGCACGCCTCGCGCCAATACGGTCTGGACCGCAAACAGTTCAACAAGCCGCTGGCGCAAACACAGCTGTTCCAAAAGAAACTTGCTGATATGCAGACCGAAATCGCGCTTGGCCTGCAAGCCTCGTTGCAAGTGGGCCGTCTGATGGACAACGCCAACGCTGCGCCGGAAATGATCTCTATCGTCAAGCGCAACAACTGCGGCAAGGCGCTGGACATCGCCCGCATGTCCCGCGACATGCACGGCGGCAACGGCATCAGCGGCGAATTCCAGGTGATCCGCCACATGATGAACCTCGAGACGGTGAACACCTATGAAGGCACGCACGACGTGCACGCGCTGATCCTGGGCCGCGCCCAGACCGGCCTGCAGGCGTTCTTCTAAATCTCTGGCAGAGGGGGCCTCGGCCCCCTCATACCACCGGACCCGTCAGGATTTGACCGACGGTGCCCCACCTTCAAACGCATTCCCGTTGACGTAATCACAAGGCGCTTCCTGCATTTCCAGGTGCAGCCCGTTGCCGGTATAGGGATGCGCGCGGGCCAATGCCTCGTCCACCTCTAGCCCCAAACCGGCTGCGGTGGGGGCTGTGATGAACCCGTCCTCCACCTTGATCGTGCTCTTGATCAACTGGTCGTGGAACGGCGTCTCGATACATTCGCACATCAGGATATTGGGGATCGACGCGGCCAGATGGATGTTGGCCGCCCATTCCACCGGGCCCGCATAAAGATGTGGTGCGATTTGCGCGTTATAGACCTCTGCCATGGCGGCGATCTTCTTGGCCTCCCAGATGCCACCGACACGGCCTAAGGCAGGCTGCAGGATCGCGGCTGCCCCGGACCGCAGCACAGGCGCGAACTCGGCCTTGGTGGTCAGCCGCTCCCCGGTTGCGACCGGGATCGGCACGGCCCGCGCCACGGCGGCCATCTGCTCGACCGCATCCGGCGGGATCGGCTCTTCGTACCAGAGCGGGCTATAGGGAGCGATGGCGTTCCCCAAGCGGATTGCGCCTGCGGTGGTGAATTGCCCGTGGGTGCCGAACAGCAGATCGGCCTTGTCGCCAACCGCCGCGCGGATCGCTTTGCAAAAGGCGACAGATTGCGAGATGTCGGTCATCGCCGGCATATGCCCGCCGCGCATGGTATAGGGCCCCGCCGGATCGAACTTGATCGCGGTATAGCCACGCGCCACACAGTCCAGCGCCGATTCCGCCGCCATCTCGGGCGAGGTCCAGAAGGCGGTCATATCGTGATGCGGCAGCGGATAAAGATAGGTATAGCCCCGCACGCGTTCGTTCATCCTGCCGCCGATCAAGGCATAGACAGGACGATCGCGATCCTTGCCCAGAATATCCCAGCAGGCGATTTCCAGCCCCGAAAATGCGCCCATGACGGTCAGGTCGGGTCGTTGGGTAAAGCCTGACGAATAGGCGCGGCGGTACATCAGCTCGATGTTTTCGGGATTCTCGCCCTGCATATGCCGTGCAAAAACATCCTCGATCACTGCGCGCATGGCCTGCGGCCCGACCGACGCCGCATAGCATTCGCCCCAGCCCACAATGCCGGTATCCGTGATCAGCTTGACCAATATCCAATAGCGCCCGCCCCAACCGGGGGCAGGGGGCGCTGTGACGATAACCTCAAGATCTTGCAATTTCATCGCGTGATCCTCTTTTCCAAATGGTTCAAAATCCCGGGGGTACGGGGGCTGGCCCCCGTGGCGCTAGTGGTCAAACAGGATGACATTGCGCCGCGCGGCACCGGTCTTGGTATCCTCGATCGCGTCGTTGATCTGCTCCAACGACCACCGCCCCGAGATCAGCTCGTCCAGTTTCAGCCGTCCTTGGGCATATAGATCGACCATCCACGGAATATCGCGCTGGATCACCACGTCGCCCATTTTGGAGCCGACCGTGCCCTGACCCATTGCGGCGAATGTGCCGGGATCATAGGTCGCGCCGTCGCCGATATGAGGCATGCCGACCATGACCACACGCCCCCCCGCGGCAAGGTATTTCGGCGCGTCGTTATAGGCAGGGATCGCCCCAACGGTCACGATCACCGCATCCACGCCCTTGCGGCCAATCGCCTGTTCCAACTGCCCCCACGGTTTGTCTTCGGTGGCAAGGATACCATCCGTCGCCCCGAACTCCTTGGCGATCTCCAGCTTCTCGGCGCTCATATCCACGGCGACGATGCGGCGGGCCCCGGCGATGCGCGCGCCCTGAATGGCGTTCAGCCCGACGCCACCGGCGCCGATGACCACAACGTCCTGACCAGCCCGCAATTGCGCAGCATTGACCACCGCACCGACGCCGGTAATCACCCCGCAGGCGATCAGGCTGGCGGCATCCTTGGGAATATCGGCGCTGATCCTGACGACCTGCGCCTGATCCACAACGACTTTTTCGGCAAAGGCACCCGATGCCATGGCCTGATGCAGCTTGCCGCCGTCCTTGGTTTTCAGCGGGCCGGTGTCGCCGTCATAGGGGGTTTCGCAGATCACAGGTCGACCGCTGGCGCAGTTGGGGCAGCTGCCGCAGGCGCGGATCAGCGTGACTACGACGCTATCCCCGACCGAGACACCGCTTACGCTGTCGCCCACAGCGGACACCCGTCCCGCGGCCTCGTGACCATAGACCGCGGGCAGCGATCCGCCCCAGCCCCCACTGGCAAAGGAAATGTCCGAATGGCAGATCGCTACGGCATCCAGCGTCACCTCGACCTCGGCCCCCTCGGGGGCGCGGAGTGCTACATCTTCGATTTTCAGGGGAGCCCCAAATTCATGGCAAACGGCGGCTTTGATCAACGGCATAACGGGTCCTTCCGGGCGCGTGAGTTTTGGGGAGGGTGGCAAGCTCTGCCCCCTCCCGCAAGCCTATATGCGCCGCGCTGCGTCAGGCTTACGTTATGTCAGTCCACATGCGCGGGATTTATACACACGCGCCGGAAGAGCACCAAGGCGACCACCAGACCATTACGGTCAGCGAGGTCAGCAGCACCGGCCTGCGCCCGAAGCGGTCGGACAGGCTGCCCACCAGCGGGCTGAACAGGAATTGCATCACCGCGAATGTCGTCGCCAACACACCGCCCCACAGCGCGGCGCGTGACAGATCGGCGGATTGGACCTGCGCGATCAGGTCCGGCATCACAGGGATGATCAGACCAATGCCCATGGCATCGATCATGACGGTCAGGATGATAAATATGACCGCCGGACGCATGGGCTATCGCGCGCCGGTTGCGCGGTTACAGCGCACGCGCACGGGCCACAAAAGCGGCTGCATCTGCGGGGGCCTGTCCCAACTGGGTTGACGGGTCAAAGAGGGTCTCGGCCACGTCGGGGTAATCCGCGTGGACCAGATCGGCCAGCGGCACCTGTTTGGCCAGCGCGTCCTGACAAAGCTGTTTGGTGACCTTTTGGGCCGCGGGGCGGGGCATCGTCTCGGCCAGGGCAAAGCTCAGCGCTTCGGCGTGGATCAGGCCCAGCCCATCCGTCAGCGCGCTGTGCATTTTCACAGGGTGCGGCGTCAGCCCCGCGACAAGGCTTTTCGTGTGGATCAGCGCGGCGGCAAGGCTCAGTGCCAGCTGAGGCACGGCCATCCATTCCGCGAACCACGCGCCGCCATCACGCTGATGCTGATGCGCCGCGGCGGCCTGTAGCGTGGCGCGCTGGCCGGTGAACTGGTGCCCGAGGGCGACAATCGCCGAGGGCCCCACGGGGTTCTGTTTTTGCGGCATGGTCGACGACGCGCCTGCCGCCCCAAGGGCAAGCTCGGCGGTTTCGGTCATGGTTAGCGCCAGCGTGCTGTGTGCGATATGCGCCAGCGCTGCCATCACGCGGCCCTGCCAATCGGCGATGCGCAGCACGGGGCCACGGTCCACATGCCAGCTGCGCCCGGGGTCTTGCAGCCCAAGCGCTTGGGCCAGCTGCGCGCGGGTCTCGGCAGCCTTGGGACCAAGAGCAGAGCCCGTCCCCGCCGCCCCCGACAGGGACACGAACAGCGCCCCTTCTCGCAGCGCCTCAAGCTGGTCGACCGCATCGCACAGCGGCATGCCCCATTCCGCCAGCACCGCGCCCCAGCTGGTGGGGGTGGCGTGCTGGCCATAGGTGCGGGCAGGCATCGGCAGGGATTGGTGCTGTTCGGCCCCTGCCGCAAGGGCCGCGATGATCTCGCGCAGATCGGTTTCCGCCAGCTTGAGCGCCTGACGCAGGCGCAGCGTCAGCGCCGTGTCGATGATGTCCTGACTGGTCGCGCCCCAATGGACGTGCTGGGCAAATTCCGGTGCCTGCATCTCGGCGCGGAATTGGGCCAGAAGACCCGGCACGGACACGCCGTTTTCTCCGGTAGAGGCGGCGATCGCCCCGGGGTCGACCTGTATCTCGAGAGAGGCGCGGTGGATCGCGGCGGCGCTCATCTCGGGGATGACACCAAGGCTGCCCTGCACCTTGGCCAGCGCCCCTTCGACCAGCAGCATCGCGCGGATCGCAGCGCTGTCCGAAAACAGGCGGCCCGCGTCACCGGTGTTGAAGATCTGTGCGAACAGGGGGCTGTCAAAGACGCTGGCGGCCATGGGTTACCTCGGGATAATGTCGTCAATGATCCGCGCCAGACCGGCGGGATCGGTAAAGAAGGGTGAATGCCCGCAGGCCATCTCATGAACATCCGCGCTTGGCCAGTCTTTCGTCATCGTGACCTGATAGGCGGGCGGGATGGTGCGGTCGTCCATACAGCGGATATAGCTGCGCGGCATGGCGTCCGCACGGGCAGTATTTGGCAGAGGCTTGATCGTCGGGGCCACGGCCTGCGCGCAGAGGCGCGGTGCGGCAAAACCTGCGACATCCGGCGGGCAGTCGTGATAGAACAGCGCCTCTGTCATCGCGGGATCAAGGGTAAAGCTTTTGCCGTTGGGGGCGAGGCACACAGCGGGCATCAGCGGTTGCGACGGGGCCTGTTTGCGCATCTCGGCCAGCGATAGCCCTGCCGCAGGGACGTAGGCACATAGATAGATCAGCCGCGCTATGGCGCTTGGATCTTTCTGTGCCGCCGCCCCGATGGCAAAACCGCCCATCGAATGACCCACCACCACCGTATCGGGGGTAGAGGCCGCAAGCACCGCATCGGCATAGCTGTCGAGCGTGACCGCGTTGACCGGCGTCGTGTCGTCGCCGTGGCTGGGCAGGTCAATCGCACGGGGGCTGTGGCCCAATTCTTGCAACGCAGGGATCAGATCACGCCAGCACCACGCGCCGTGGCACGAGCCGTGGACCAAAAGGATGTCAGACATGGCCAACGCTTTGCAAAAACTCGGTCAGCAGCGTCGCATATTCCTGCGGGTGTTCGACGCAGGGCAGATGGCCGGCCTTGCGGATGATCTTGAACTTGGATCCCGGGATTAGCTCGATGGTCTCGCGCACCAGATCAGGGGGCGTTGACCCGTCTTCGGAGCCCGCAATCCCCAGCACTGGCAGGCGCAGCGCCGCCGTGGGCGTGTAGAAATCGGTTCCCGAAATCGCGGCAGAGCAACCGGCATAGCCTTCGGCCGGTTGGCGTACGACCATATTGCGCCAAAGCTCAAGCTCGGGCGTGGCACGGAAGGGGGCGGCGAACCAGCGTTCCATGATGGTATCTGCCATCGGTTCGATCCCGCTTTCTTGCACGGCGCGCACGCGGTCTGCCCACATATCCTTGGTACCGATCTTGGCAGCGGTATTGGACAGCACCATGGCGCGGATCAGGTCCAGCCGTTTGGTGGCGAGCCCTTGGGCGATCATCCCGCCGATGGACAGCCCGACAAAGACGCAGTCCTTTACCCCCAGATGATCCAGCAGCTTTTCCGTATCGCCAATCAGCGCCCCCATCGCATAGGGCGCAGGCGGGCAGGACGACAGCCCATGCCCGCGTTTGTCAAAACGGATGATGCGCAGGCCCTTGGGCAGCAGCGGCAGGATCGGATCCCACAGGCGCAAATCAGTCCCCAGTGAATTGGCAAAGACCACAGGCGCGCCATCCTCGGGACCATCCACACGGTAATGCAGACGCACGTCGCCAGTATCGAAAATCTTCATGTCAGAACCTCCTGTGGGGCGTCAGTCAAGCGTGGCAAGCGCCCGCGAGAAAATATCACTGTCTACATTCCCGCCCGAGATGGTGACGATCACATCGTCGCCGTCGATCTCGTCTTGCCGGAACAGCGCGGCGGCAAGGGCCACAGCCCCGCCGGGTTCGGCCACAAGTTTGAGACGGTTGAACGCATGGCCAATCGCCTGCAGTGCCTCTGCGTCGCTGACCACAAGCCCGGGGCCGCACAGCCGCTTGAGGATGGGGAATGTCAGATCGCCCGGTTGCGGTGTGACGATGGCGTCGCAGATCGACCCGCCAAGGGCGGCGTTGCGCGTGATCTCTCCTGCGGCGAGCGACCGTGCAGCATCGTCAAAGCCTTCGGGCTCGGCGGTGCGCGCGCGCAGCCCCGGTGCCTCGGCTTCAAGCGCCAGCGCGATGCCAGAGGTCAGCCCCCCGCCACCACAGCAGACGATCACATCGGCGCGGGCGATCCCCGCTTCGGCGGCCTGCTGCGCGATTTCGAGCCCCGTTGTCCCCTGACCGGCGATCACCAGCGGGTCGTCAAAAGGCTTGATCAACGTGAGCCCACGTTCCTCCGCCATAGCCGCGCCGATGGCGTCGCGGTCCTCGGTCATGCGGTCATAAAGTACGACTTCGGCCCCAAGTGCGCGGGTGTTGGCGATCTTCAGCCGCGGCGCATCGGCGGGCATGATGATGACTGCAGGCACCCCGTGCAGCTTGGCCGCATAGGCGACCCCTTGGGCATGATTGCCACTGGAAAAGGCGATAACCCCCTTGGCGCGCACGGAGGGCTCCAGTGCTGACACCGCCGACCAGCCGCCGCGAAACTTGAAGCTGCCGGTATGTTGCAGACACTCTGGCTTTACCCAAACGCGCCGCCCCGCGATGTCATCCAGAAACGGAGAGTTCAGCAAAGGCGTGCGCCGCACGTGCCCCTCCAGCCGCCGCGCTGCCGCGCGGATCATGTCGATATTCATTGCATCTTCCCGATCCATTCGTTCAAGGCCGCAACCGCCTCTGGTTCGTCCAGAAACGGAATATGCCCACGTCCCGGCACCCGCGCGACCACCATATCGGGGCGGCGGCGTTCCATCTCTTGCAGAGTTTCCTCGCTCAGCAGATTGGACGCCATGCCACGGATGCAGGCAATCGGCAGCCCGTCAAGCGCGTCAAAGAACGGCCACAGGTCGGGGGAGGGGGCGGAGAACGCCTTGGCCACCGCATCGCGCAGGTGCTTGTCATACGTGATCTGCAAGCCGCTTTCGGTCTGGGTGTAATGCTTTTGCGCTTCTTCCATCCACCGGCTGTCGGGCACGCCGTCAAATTCGGGAAACACACGCGGCATAGCGGCGGCGGCCTCGGCATGGGTCTTGGCAGCAGGGTTGCGGCCGATATAGCCCATGATGAAATCCAGCCCCTGCGGGTCAATATGCGGGCCAACGTCGTTAAAGGCGACGCCCAGCAACCGATCCTTGGCTCCCTTGGCCAGCCCTAATGCATTCAGCCCCCCGCGCGAGGTACCAAGCACGGCGGCCTTATCGATGCCAAGATGATCCAGCAGTTCCAGCGCATCACGACATTCAATAGGGGGGGAATAGTGTGACCAGTCAGGGTCGAAGTCAGATTGCCCGCGCCCGCGATAGTCCATCTTGATCAGCCGCACGCCCTTCAAATGGGGGGTGACATAGTCGAAATCCGCTGTGGTCCGGGTCAATCCTGCAAGACAGAGAATCGGCAGACCCGCCCCTTCGTCAGTGAAATAGAGCGATAGCCCGTCGGATGTGGTGAAATGAGCCATTATACGCCTGCCAGTTCTGGGATGCCGTTGAGGTCCTGCAGCACATGGGCCGGTTGCCACGGCAGCCGGTCCATCGGCTCTCCCGCGCGGTTGACCCAAGCGGTGGTAAAGCCAAAGCCTGTGGCCGCCGCCGCATCCCATCCGTTGGACGAGACAAACAACACCTCGGAGGTCGCGCAGTCAAAGCGCTGTCCGACCAGTTCATAGACTTTGGCATGTGGTTTGAAGACGCCGACGCTTTCCACCGACAGCACCGCATCCAGCGTGTCACCCAGATTGGCGGAGGAAACCGCACCGTCCAGCATGGCTGGTGATCCGTTCGACAAGATCGCGGTATTCAACCCAGCTTCCTTCAGCGTTTTCAGCATCTTGGGTACTTCGGGGAAGGCCTGAAGCTCCCAGTAAAGTGCCAGCAGGCGTTCGCGCAGGGCAGGGTCGTTATCGTTTCCGGTCTTGGCCAAAGCCCAGTCCAACCCGTCTTGAGTGACCTGCCAGAAATCATCGTGTGCACCGGTGACAGCGCGCAGCCAGGAATAGCCAAGCTGCTTTTGCCGCCAATGTTCGGCGACCTGCGGCCAGCTGTCTTTTATCGCTGCAAAATCCGGCTCTGACGCGGCTTGTCGTGCGGCTGCGGCCACATCGAACAAGGTGCCATATGCATCGAACACGCATGTTGTTATCGCCATGATTTTCCCCCCTGAAATATCCTGCCGCGAGACTGTCACGACCCGTCACGACAGAAAAGGCCGAAAAACTGGCCTCATGGGGGTTTACGACGGGACGCAGGCTTGAAACACTGCGCGCCGAACCCGGAGCACCCGCGCAGATACGCGGCCTCCTGTATTTTCCCTTTATGGATCGGAGCTTTCTATGACGCAGGTTAAATCCGGCGATACTGTTGCTATTCACTACACTGGTACCCTGCTTGACGGCAGCACCTTCGACAGCTCGGAAGGGCGCGAGCCTTTGGAGTTCACGGTCGGGTCCGGCCAGATCATCCCCGGCCTCGACAGCGCGATGCCCGGCATGGAAGTCGGCGACAAGAAAGTCGTCAAGATCGGCAGCGCAGAGGCCTACGGCGATGTGAACCCCGAGATGCGTCAGGCCGTGCCACGCGAAGGCATCCCTGCGGATATCCCGCTGGAAATCGGCACGCAGTTGCAGATGCAAACCCCGGACGGGCAGGCGATGCCGGTGATGGTTGTCGAGGTTGACGACGCCACTGTGACCCTTGACGCCAACCACCCACTGGCGGGCAAAGACCTGCAGTTCGACATCGAACTGGTAAAAATCGCCTGAACCAGGCCCATACTGTCCGGCGCTTTTGATCGCGCCGGACTGTCTTGCTCCAAGAAACCGCTCGAAACCTCGCGCGCCGCGCAGTAAGCAGCGGTTATGGACAGTCAAAACACCTTCGACATTTTTATCGTGGCCACCCCCGGTCTGGAAGATATGCTTCTCGCCGAGGTGACAGAGAAAGGCTTTGCCAATCCTGTGGCCTCGCCCGGCGGGATCACGGTGCAGGGCGGCTGGCCCGAGGTCTGGCGCGCGAACCTGCAACTGCGCGGTGCCTCGCGCGTGCTGGCGCGGATCGGGTCCTTCATGGCATTCCATCTGGCGCAGCTGGACAAACGCGCGCGCAAGTTCCCCTGGGGCGATGTGCTGCGGGCCGATGTGCCGCTGCGGGTGCAGGTGACCACGAAAGCCTCTAAAATCTATCACGCCGGTGCCGCGACCCAGCGGATTGAAACCGCCTTGCGCGAAAGCCTCGGGGTTACGATCTCGCCCGAGGCGGCTCTCGTGCTCAAGGTCCGGATCGACGACAATGTGGTGACCATCAGCCTCGATACCTCGGGCGATGCGCTGCACAAACGCGGCCACAAGGAAGCCGTGGGCAAAGCGCCGATGCGCGAAAATCTGGCCTATCTGATGCTGCGTCAGGCGGGGTACACGGGCACCGAGACGGTGGTCGATCCGATGTGCGGCTCAGGGACCTTCGTAATCGAGGCGGCCGAGATCGCCATGGGCCTCAACCCCGGCCGCTCGCGCCATTTCGCTTTCGAAGACCTCGCGAGCTTTGACGCTGCCCAATGGGCCGCCATGCGCGACACCCCCACCACATCCACGCCGCTGCGTTTCTATGGTTCTGACCGTGACGCGGGTGCCGTCCGGATGAGCCGTATGAATGCCGAACGGGCAGGGGTGGCCGATGCCGTGACCTTCGAAAACCATGCCGCGGGCGAGCTGACCCCGCCCGATGGCCCCCCGGGCCTTGTCATGGTGAACCCGCCCTACGGCGGGCGCATCGGCAACAAGAAACTGCTTTATCCGCTGTATGGTACGCTCGGCCAAACGCTGCTGACCCGCTTTAAAGGCTGGCGCGTCGGCCTTGTCACGTCCGAGCCGCCCTTGGCCAAAGCTACCGGCCTGCCGTGGAAACCCCAAGGCCCCGCTATCGCCCACGGCGGCATGAAGGTCTGGCTCTACCAAACCCCGCCCCTACGCTAAACGCGACGGCCCTTTCCAGACGCGCCGCGCCATTTCCAAATGGTCTGAAATCCCGGGGTCCGGGGCAGAACCCCGTAAATAGAACTTTGTGGCAGCGCCCCGGAAGTAGAATTTGTGGCAGCGCCCCGGTCCGCCAGTCCTGTCAAAGGTTCTCCGCCTGCGGCATCCCCAGCACATGGAACCCGCCATCCACGCGGATGATCTCGCCCGTTGTGCAAGCACCGGCATCCGAGGCCAGATAGACCGCCGTGCCGCCAACCGCTTCCAGTGTCGCATTGGCGCGCATGGGGGCGTTTGTGTCGGTGTGTTTATAGGTCTTGCGCGCCCCGCCAATCGCGGCACCGGCAAGCGTTTTCATCGGGCCGGGGCTGATCGCGTTGACGCGGATGCCTTCGGGGCCCAGATCATTCGCCAGATAGCGCGTGGCGCTTTCCAGTGCGGCCTTTGCCACGCCCATGACGTTGTAGTTGGGCGTCACGCGGTTTGATCCCATATAGGTCAGCGTCAGCAGGGTGCCGCCATTCTCGATCATCAGCGGGTGCGCACGGCGGGCGATCTCGATGAAGGAATAGGCCGAGATATCCATCGAGTTCTTGAAGTTCGCGCGGCTGGTGTTCAGGAATCGGCCTGTCAGCTCGGACTTGTCGGAAAAGGCGATGGCGTGGACGACGAAATCGATCGTGGGCCAACGCGCGCCCAACTGCTCGAACGCGGCATCAAGCGAGGCGTCGTCGGTGACATCGACATCGACCATGAAGTCCGACCCGACGCTTTCGGCCAGCGGTTCAAGACGCTTCCCAAAGGCCTCGCCCTGATAGGTGAAGGCCAGTTCCGCACCGGCTTCGGCCATCGCCTTGGCAATGCCCCAAGCGATGGAGCGTTCGTTCGCGACACCCATGATCAGGCCGCGTTTTCCTTTAAGCATGTCTGACATCTGCTGCCCTTACTCTTGGAATTTGGAAAGGATCATCGATCCGTTGGTGCCGCCGAACCCGAAGGAGTTGGTCATCACCGAATCCAGACCGGCATTGTCCACACGCTCCAGCGCGATTTCGGACGGGTCCAGTTTCGGGTCCAGATCAACGACGTTGATGGATTTGGCGATAAAGTCATTCTTGAGCATCAGCAGGCAGAAGATCGCCTCGAGCGCGCCGGCAGCGCCTTGGGCGTGGCCGGTCATCGACTTGGTCGAGCTGACGGGCGGCGTGCTGCCCTGGCCAAAAACGCGGCGGACCGCTTCGATCTCGCCCACGTCGCCGACGGGTGTGGATGTGCCATGCGCGTTGATGTAGCCGACCTTGCGGCCCTCGGGCAGGGTTTCCAGCGCCAGACGCATAGCGCGTTCGCCGCCTTCGCCAGAGGGCGCTACCATGTCGTGACCGTCAGATGTGGCCGCATAGCCGGTGACTTCGGCATAGATCGTGGCACCGCGCGCCTTGGCGTGCTCAAGCTCTTCGAGCACCAGCATGCCGCCGCCGCCCGAGATGACGAACCCGTCGCGGTTGGCGTCAAAGGCGCGGCTCGCGGTTTCGGGGGCGTCGTTATATTTGCTGCTCATCGCGCCCATGGCGTCGAAGAGGCACGACAGCGTCCAGTCAAGCTCTTCGCCGCCGCCCGCGAACATCACGTCCTGTTTGCCCAGCATGATCTGTTCCGCCGCGTTGCCGATGCAATGCAGCGAGGTAGAGCAGGCCGAGGTGATGGAATAGTTGATGCCCTTGATCTTGAAGGCGGTCGACAGGTTCGCGCTGACGGTGGACGACATGCATTTCGGCACGGCAAACGGCCCGATCCGCTTGGTCGCGCCGGTGTCACGCACCACGTTATGCGCGGTGAACAGCGCCGATGTCGACGGCCCGCCAGAGCCCGCCACAAGGCCGGTGCGCGGGTTGCTAATCTGGTCTTCGCTCAGGCCCGCATCCGCGATGGCCTGCTGCATGGCGATATAGGCATAAGCCGCACCGCCGCCCATGAAACGCAGCGCGCGTTTGTCGATGTGGTCGGCCACATCAATCTTGAGCGTCCCTGCAACGCGGCTGCGAAAGCCGTGCTCTGCCATTTCGGGGCTGGCGACGATGCCGCTGGTCCCGTCTTTCAGCGATGCCAGAACTTCTTCTGCATTGTTTCCGATGGACGAGACAATTCCCAATCCTGTGACGACGACGCGGCGCATGGGCTGCACTCCCTTGATCTGTGTGGGGCGGGTGCCCTCTTGATGCTGCGCGGCCCGCACGCTTGTCGCGGGGCCGCACGTTCGTTTCCCGTTTGCCGCCTATGGGGCGACAAATCAAGTCATCAGTCTGTCTGGATGATCAGCAAGGTGATCCGAGCGATGATCTGACGGGTGGGCTTAGCTCTCGCTCAGCGCGACCTTCATGTCCTTGACCTGATAGATCACCTCGCCGTCGGCTTCGAGACGCTCTTCCTCTTCTTCGACGAGCCGCGGCCGGACGGCGCCGACGACGCGTGGGCGCCCGTCGGCGCGCGCGAGGT